>CAYXXM010000102.1:0-7370 GCA_964469085.1 uncultured Haloferacaceae archaeon | reverse complement strand
CCGGGGGGTCCACGAGGTGCTCAAGCGCGGCGCTGTCGAGGCGGTCCAGGACCAGACCCGCATCGCTCGCGAGAGTCAGCTCATCGACGAACTCACCGAGCGGATGTCGACGGGCGAGAAGGCGGCCTACGGCGTCGAGGAGACAGCCGAGGCCGCCGACTACGGCGCCGTCGAGACGCTGCTGGTCGTCGACGAACGCCTCCGGCAGGAGCGCCAGGAGGCGGGAGACTGGGCGGTCGACGCCAACGAGATAATCGAAACAGTCGAGCAGAAAGGCGGCGACGTGGTGGTGTTCTCCTCGGAGTTCGCACCAGGGGAGCAGCTCTCGAACCTGGGCGGCATTGCGGCGCTGCTGCGCTACCGGCTGAACTGAGAGCGCGCCGGGACGTTCCGGTCAGCGCCTTCCAAACCGGTACGTGCGTTACTCGGCGGCCAGCGGTTCACTCGCCAATGCTTGCGCTACTCGCCGGTCAGCGCCTCGCTCGCCGGCGCGAAGTCGATGGTCTCGCCCAGTCCCGCCTCGACGGCGCTCTCGTAGAGCAGGTAGGCACCGGCGACAGTTTCGATGCCGGTGCCGCCCGAGTCGAACACCGTGATCTCCTCGTCGTCCTCCCGCCCTGGAGCGTTCCCGGCCACGACGTCGCCGAGTTCGGCGTGGATGTGGTCCTCGTCGACGACGCCTTCCGCCATCGCCTGGATGAACGACCCGGCGTCCGTCGTCGCGCGAGCCTCGAGGTCCGGGACGTACGTGGCGCGCTCGATGGTTCGGCTGTCGAGTTCCCGCTTCTCGGGGTCGTACTGTCCCATGGCGGTGACGTGCGTGCCGGGGTCGAGCGCCGTACCGTCGAACACCGGTTCCGGGGCGTTGGTTGCGGTGATGACGATATCGGCGTTCTCGACGGCGGCCGCGGAGGAGGCGACGGCGGCGACGGCTGCGTCGAGGCTCTCGTTCAGCTCGCCAGCGAACGCCTCGCGGTGTTCCTTCGTCGGGGAGTACACCCAGACGGTTTCCAGTTCCCGGACCTCGGCCGTACACTTGAGTTGGCCGCGGGCCTGGGCGCCCGAGCCGATGACGGCGACGCTCGTGGCGTCCGCCCGGGCCAGTTCGTCGACGCCGACGGCGCCCGTCGCCCCGGTCTTGAACGGGTTCATCGACGCGCCGTCGACGATGGCCAGCGGCTCGCCGGATTCGGCGTCGAACAGTGGCGTCGTGAACCAGGCGTCGCCAGCCACGAAGCCGGCGGAGTACATGTAGCCGCCCATCGCCCCCGTGTCGGGGAGGATGGCGCCGTAGCTGGTGAGCATCCCCGGCGGCTCCTCGCTGCCAAGCTTTGTTCGGGGCTCGGCGGCGGCGCCTTGGCCGCGCTGCCGGTAGGCGTCCCGGACGGCGTCGACGAACGCCGCCGGGTCTGCGAGGCCGTCGAGTTCGTCGCTCCGCAGGAACAGGGTCTCGGTCATACACGGGCGGTTGTGGCCGAGCGCCAAAACAGTACCTGCCGCGGCTTCGGGTATCGAGAAAACGGCCGACGGGTCAGTCCCGCGGCGACTCCAGCAACAGTGCGGCGAGACCGGCCGCGATGGCGAGTACTCCGCCGAGCACGAACGTCGTCTCCCAGCTCAACGCGGAGACGAGGTAGCCGGTGACCGCGCCGCCGAACAGACCGCCCCACATCTTCCCGGAGTAGAGGAACGCGTAGTTCGCCGAGGAGTGTTCGCGGCCGTAGTAGTCGCCGACGACCGATGGAAACAGCGTGTACTGCGGGCTCCAGAAGAACGTCGCGACGAAGACGGCGGCGACGAACGCGTACTCCAGCCCGGTGACGCCGAAGTAGACAACCGCGAGTAGCCCCGCGCCACAGAGAGTGAAGGAGGCGAACATCGCCCGCTCACGGTCCACCCGGTCGGAGACCTCACCGAGAATGAGGCGACCGACGCCGCCCGCGATGGGCAGCAGCGTCGCGGAGGCGGTGGCGATGAGCGCGGTGAGTTCGAGATGCTGGGCGAACGAGACGATTTTCGCGGTCAGCATCAGCCCCGCGCCGGAGACGGCGATGAACATCCCGTACATCAGCCAGAACTGCCAGGTGCGGAGCATCTCCTTCGAGGCGTACTGCCTGTCGTCCAGAACCTCTCGTTCTTCCGCGGTGGCCTCGGCGTGGGCGTCGTCCAACCAGTCACCCGGGGGGTCTTGCAGCACCAGCGCGCCGACGAGGATGCCGACGCCGATGAGCAGCCCCATATTCGTCAGCACGGCGTTGTAGCCCGTTACGGTCGCGTTCGTCCGGACGTACGGCACCACGAGCGCCGAACCGCCCGCGAACGCCATCGTCCCGATGCCGGTGGTCAGCCCCCGCCGGTCGGGGAACCACTTCAGCGCCGTGTTGACGGCGACGGTGTAGACGATACCGACGCCGATGGCGCCCAGCGAGTAAAACAGGTAAAGCTGCCAGACCGAGGTCGCGACTGCGAGGCCCAGATACCCCCCACCCGCGAGCAGTCCCGCGAGCAGCGTGAGTCTGCGCGGGCCGTGGCGGTCCCGCCACCACCCCACCGGCACCTGCGAGCCGGCCTGGAAGACAACGAACAGCGTGAACACGAGGCCGATGGCCGCCTGCTCGATGCCGAGCGCCTGCGAGAGCGGCCCCTCGATGGAGGACCAGACGTACTGGTACGGCGAAACGAGCCCCATCATCACCGCGGCGGCGGCGACCTGCCACCACCGCGAGAACCCCAACTCCTCTCTGGCTCTACCGGCGTAGTCGATGCCCCGCTGGGTACTCATTTTTGTAGGCTGGGAGACGGCCGTGGAAAGGGGTTGTGACTCCGGCTACCGATGCGGTGTGGAGCTACGAGAGTTTGAAGAAGACCCAGCGCCAGAGCCCGAGGGCGACGGTTCCGGTAACAACCATGACGACGAGAAAGACGGCCAGCCCGGTGTCGAACGCGGACTGCGTCGCCCCGCGGATGAGGATGCCGACGACGGCCGCGGGAACCCAGGAGCGGATTGCGAGGGGGACCGATGCCTTCGTCGACTCGGCGGCGCCGGCGGAGTAGGCGCCGATGGGGATACTCGTCAGCGCCCAGCCGACGAGGAACGGCGCGGCGGTTGTCAGTAGCGCGACTCCCCCGGTAAGACTCCCGTGTCTGACCATACCGAGCGCGATGACCAGCAGGATGACGAGGCCGTCGCCGACGGCCAGTGGTGCGGCCGCGCGGTCGGCCCGGTCGGAGATCACTGATTCGCTCACGCTCCCCCTTCCGACTCCTCCGTACTGACTTCTTCGCTTGGGGCTGGCAGCCCGGCCGGAGACTCAGCCATCTCTGGGTCGCCGTCCGACTACAGTGTACGTGGCCCCGCGGTCGAGCACCCGCGACCGCAGCCCTGCCCGGCTCAGCGTCGCCGCTACACCGTCGGCGTCGACGAAACGTGAGTTCATCCCGAACAACGTCTCGCCCGTCTCGATTATCCGACCGAGGAGGGTGGTCGGGTCGAAATCCCGAACCACGACAACGCCGCCGGGCGCGACCACGCGGGCGGCCTCTGCGAGCGCCCCAGACCGGTCGGGAAGATGGTGGTAGGCGTCGACGACTACGACGGCGTCGATGGTGTTCGTCGCGCTCGATTCGCCGTTGCTGAACGGAAGTCCTGCGGCGTCCGCCCGAACCGCTCGGAGGCCCCGCTCGCGCGCCCGGGCAAGCATCGGTGCCGAAATGTCGGCGACGAGCACTTCGTCGACGGCCACCCCCGTCTCGCTGTTTCGGTCCTCGGCGTTCAGGACCGCGTCCGCGACCCGGCCCGTCCCGCCCGCCAGGTCGAGGACCCGCGTTACCGGCCTGTGCGCTTCGGCGAACGCTCCCTGGAGGGGTCCGACGTCGGCACTCGGCATCAGCGGGTCGTACAGTCTGGCGAACCGGTCGAAAAAGCGGACGTCTCCCTCGCCGAAGCGGTCAGACATAGTCGCCCAGTTCGGGTTTCTGATATATACCCCCGTCGAAACCGCCGGCTTGACAGTAGAACCTGGCCGTTGGGGGTGAGCTATCCGTGTTGGAGGTTTCCTGACCCGGACCGCCGGATGCCCGGAGACAACCTCATATGCATCCAGCCGTTGGATTCGGGTATGGAGTTCGCGCTGCTGGGCTGGCCGGCCGCGGAGCCGACGCTCCGCTTGGATTTCCGGGAGTTCAGTTACGCCGGCAAGTTCGTCATGTCCAACACGGGCAAGGCGGTGGCCCGAGACCCGGCCGAGCAGCGCCCCGACCCGCCTGAAGCCGACGCCGATTACGACGGCGCGGTCCCGGGCAGCGAGGCCGACCCCTTCGAACGGGACGTCGTCGCCGCGGCGGCGTTCAACGCCGACAGGACCGACCCCGGCGTCTGCTGGATTCGGTACATCACCACCCGCCGGGACCGCCGGGGCGAGGGCATCGGCGCTCGCCTGGCCGCCTTCGTCGCCGCCCACGCCGAGGTGCGAGAGTTCCGCCGCTGTCGCATTGCGGTGAATAACCCCTACGCGTACCACGCGCTCTACAAGGCTGGCTTTGTCTACACCGGCCGGTCGACCGGGCTGGCGGAGGTGGTGCTCGAACGCCCCGGCGAGCGCGATAGCGCCACCTACCAGTGCGGCCTGGACACGTTCCGCGCGAGCGCTGGCGAGCGCGACCTGACCGCCGACGAGCGCGCGTTCCTCGAACGCCTGGAGGGCGAGGCGGCGCCACCGCTGGTGGAGCCGCCGGAACTCAGCGACGAACTCCCCCAAGCTGGCCACTGATTCGCCGGCGGCCCGCGGCTCAGCGTTTTCTCTCAATCCGTTTCGCATCCACCCGTTCCGAATCCGCAGCATCCACCCATTGCGCATCCGCAGTTTCAAGCCAGACCCCGGGCTACGACCAGTATGGGCAACGCGGATTTGCGGGATGTAGCCGTCATCGAGGACGTCCCATTCGACGACCTGGCGGGGAGCGTCGTCGCCGTCGACGCGCACAACTGGCTCTATCGTTACCTCACGACGACGGTGAAGTTCACCAACGAGTCGGTGTACACCACCGGGGCAGGTGAAGAGGTGGCCAACCTCATCGGCGTCGTCCAGGGGCTGCCGAAGTTCTTCGAGGCCGACGTCACCCCCGTGATGGTATTCGACGGCGGCGTCACCGAACTCAAAAGTGAGGAGGTCGAGCGCCGCCGCGAGCAGCGCGAACGCGCCGAGGAGAAACACGAGGCCGCCAAGGAGGCCGGGGAGCGCGTCGAAGCCGCCCGGCTCGAGGCTCGCACACAGCGGCTGACAGAGACGATTCACGAGACGACGCGCGGGCTGCTGGACCGGCTCGATGTCCCGTACATCGAGGCCCCCGCCGAGGGCGAGGCCCAGTGTGCACACATGGCCGCCGCCGGCGACGTCGACTACGCCGGCAGTGAGGACTACGACACGATGGTGTTCGGCGCCCCGCTGACACTCCGGCAACTCACCTCGAAGGGGAGTCCGGAACTGATGCAGCTCCAGGCGACGCTCGATGACCACGACATCAGCTACGAACAACTTGTCGACGTCTCGCTCCTGATGGGCACGGATTTCAACGACGGCGTGTCGGGCTACGGCCCCAAGACGGCGGTGACGGCGGTGAAAGAACACGGCGACATCTGGACCGTGATGGAGGCGGAGGACGTCTACGTCGAGAACGCCGACCGGATTCGGGAGCTGTTTTTCGACCCGCCTGTCACCGACGAGTACGAGTTGGACCTGGACATCAATCCGGACCTCGACGCGGCCAGACGCTACATCTGCGACAGCTGGGAGGTGCCGGCGGACGAGGTGGACCGGGCCTTCGAGCGCATCGAGGCGTCCGTTGTCCAGACGGGCCTCGACGACTGGGCCTGAGCCGAATCAACGCCGCAATACCCCAGATTTATGTGGGAGAACGGGTAGAATTTGCCCATGCTCCTCGAGCGGGCGCTCACAGCAACTATTGCCGCTTCCCTGGTGGGCTCGTTCGTCTTCTCAGTCGTCGCTGTGCGGGGGTTCTGGGACGCGCCCTTCGGGGACGTGCTCCGACCGCTTCCCATCGCGTTTGCCGGCTTCGGCGCGGCATTTGCGCCGGAACTGCTGGGCGTTGCGGTCCCGACAACGTATCTCGTCGTCACAGCGACGGGCGCGGTGCTTGCCGCCTTCGTCGCCGCGGCGGAGGGGTTCGTCCTGCTCACGGGGGGCCGCGAGCTATGACCGAATTCACGCTGCTGGGCATTCTCGCTCTTCTCAACACACTGACGTTGCTCGTCACCAGCCTGCTGCTGGTCTATCCGGTCGTTCGGTACGCCACCAATGTCGCCCACACGTGGGGATTCATCTCGCTGGCGGTCGCCTTCTTCCTCCTGACTGCGGCCGCCGTCCAGGGGCTGCTGTTCGGGCGTCCGGACGGAGTTTCCCTGTTCTCGGTTGCGGCGTCGCTGTTCGCGCTGCTCGGAAGTTTCCTGTTCGCCCGACCGTTCCTCCCCGGTATCGGCCGCCCACTCTCGCTCCGTCAGTTCCGCGTCGACGACGAGCCGACGCAGTCCCCAGCGACGCCAGCGTTCGAGGGGCCGTTCGACGGCGGTGATGAGACGTGAGCGTCAGCACGTCCCGAGAGATCACGTACGGGACCAGACGGCACCAGTCGTTGCTCCCGATGCCCTCGATGAGCACTGGAATCGACGACCTGCCGGCAGCGGCCTGCCAGAACCTGCTCATCGTCTCACCCTGGGCACCGAGCCGCGTCGAAACGGCGCTCCGGGACCGGGGCGTGTCGCTCGACGGCTGTGGGCTCATTCCCGTCAGTAGTTCGCCCGTCCGCTACGACGGGCCACTCTGGACATCCGAGCCCGTAGCACCGTCGGACCTGACGGGACTCTCGATGCGGTACAGCGAGGCGATGTCTCACGTGGAACCCGAGACCGGTTGGGTCCTCGTCGACAACGCGCAGGTACTCCTGATGTACGCGGAGACCAGGCGGGTCTGTCGCCTGTTCGACCGCATGATGGCGCAGGCCGAGGCCCGGGAGGTACACGGCGTCCTCGCGGTCGACCGCGACGCAGTCCGGCCGAAAACGTTCGGGAAGCTCGAGACCACCGTGGACAGAACGATCGAACGCTGACGCCCTCGCCAAGCGGTTACGCCTCAGTGAACGATACCGAGAGCGCAGCGGCCGGCGTCCGTGCGGTGTGGGCGTAGATGGTTCCCTCGGCAGTGGTGCTGGCCTGCCCGTCATCTGCTCCGCCCCCGCCGCGAACCACCTCGAAACAGTCGATACTGACCACGAGCCGGCCGTCGGCGACCGTCGCCCGCAGCACGGGCCCGGTGCTGGTGACTGCGACGTACGGTGGCGCGGGGACGGGTTGAGCG
>CAYXXM010000101.1:0-7409 GCA_964469085.1 uncultured Haloferacaceae archaeon | reverse complement strand
TCAACGAGTTCTGCCGAGCCGGCGTGGAGGTGGGTGATGCGGTCGTGTTCGCCGTCGTCGACGGCCGCCGTAACGCGGGCAGCGAGTTCGCCGCAGTCTTCCGCATCGTCTCCCGGGCATTCGAGGATTGGACAGCTCCGCCGGGAGGCACGGGCTGCGAGCCCAGCGGGGAGGCCCTCCTCACAGACGACGAGGCAGTCCGGGCGCCACTCGTCGAACGCAGCCGCTGCATCGGCCCCCTGTCGCACACGGATGTCGAACTGCTCGGTCTCGCGCAGCGACTCCACTGCACCACAGGGGCTCGCTCCGAGCACAAGGACTGCGATATCGTGTGGCACGAATCGGGATAGCTACTACACAACAATCGGGACCCGCGCATAGTCGTTTCGGTCAATTTACCATGGTCCCGGAATCCTTTTTGCCAGCGGTGGACCACTCCCGGTAATGAGCGAGCTCGAGAGCGAGTACCGTCTCGATTATTTCGCCGAGCACGGGTTCGACCGGCGGGCCTGTGTCTCCTGTGGCGCCCACTTCTGGAGTCGCGACCCGGACCGCGAGCACTGCGGCGAGCCGCCCTGCGTGGAGTACGGCTTCATCGACGACCCCGGCTTCGACGAGGAGTTCTCGCTGACGGAGATGCGCGAGGCCTTCCTTTCGTTCTTTGCGGAGCAGGGTCACGAGCGCGTCGACCCCGCGCCCGTCGCCGCCAACCGCTGGCGCGACGACGTCCTGCTGACCCAGGCATCAATCTACGACTTCCAGCCACACGTCACCAGCGGCCAGTCGCCGCCGCCGGCAAATCCACTCGTGGTGTCCCAGCCCTGCATCCGGATGCAGGACATCGACAACGTGGGCAAGACCGGTCGCCACACGATGGCCTTCGAGATGGGCGGCCACCACGCGTTCAACGCCGACGAGGGGACCGATCACGCCTACGAGGGCGAGGTGTACTGGAAGGAGAAGTGTGTCGAGTACTGTGAGGAGTTCTTCGCCTCACTCGGCGTTCCGAAGGCGGAGATCACGTTCATCGAGGACCCCTGGGTCGGCGGCGGCAACGCCGGCCCCGCCTTCGAGGTCATCTACAAGGGGCTCGAACTCGCGACGCTCGTCTTCATGATGCTCGAACAGGACCCCGACGGCGATATCGAGATGAAAGACGGGAACAGCTACTCCCGGATGGACCGTCGGGTCGTCGACACCGGCTACGGCATCGAGCGCTGGACGTGGATGAGTCAGGGCACGCCCACCGTCTACGAGGCCATCTACCCCGAGACCATCGCGTTTCTGAAGGAGAACGCCGGCGTCTCGTACACCGACGAGGAGGCCGACCTGGTCCACCGTGCCTCGAAGCTGGCGGGCCACATGGACATCGACGAGGCCGAGGACATGGCGGCCGCCCGGAGCACCATCGCCGACCAGTTGGGGGTGGACACCGGCCGACTGACCGAGCTGATGGAGCCGCTGGAGACCATCTACGCCGTCGCGGACCACTCGCGCTGTCTCGCGTATATGTTCGGCGACGAGATCGTGCCCTCGAACGTCGGGACGGGCTATCTCGCCCGGATGGTGCTGCGGCGGACCAAACGACTCGTCGACGACGTTGGCATCGACGCCCCGCTCGACGAACTCGTGGACATGCAGGCCGAGCGACTCGGCTACGAGAACCGCGACACCATCCGTGACATCGTCCGGACCGAGGAGCGCAAATACCGCGAAACGCTGGAACGCGGTGGCCGGAAGGTGCGCCAGCTCGCCGACCAGCACGCCCGGGAGGGCACGCCCATCCCGGCCGAGGAGCTGATTGAACTCTACGACTCCCACGGCATCCAGCCCGCGATGGTCAGCGACATCGCCGCGGAGCGCGGCGCGACCGTTGACGAGCCGGACGAGTTCTACTCGCTGGTCGCGGCCCGTCACGACTCCGAGACGGCGTTCGAAGAAGCGGGCGAGGAGCCGGAGCGCGTCGAGGACCTCCCCGAGACGGAGCAGCTCTACTACGACGATCAGGACCGCATGGAGTTCGAGGCGGTCGTCCTCGACGTGCTCGAGCGCGAGGACGGCTACAACGTGGTGCTCGACCAGACGATGTTCTACCCCGAGGGCGGGGGCCAGCCCGCCGACCACGGCCGCCTCGTCGCCGAGGAGGGCAGCGCCGAGGTGACCGACGTCCAGATGCAGGACGGCGTGGTGCTCCACCGGACCGACGAGCGCCTGAGTACGGGCGAGTTCGTGACCGGGACGATCGACGCCGAGCGCCGCCGGCGCCTCATGCAACACCACACCGCGACCCACATCGTCGGCGCCGCAGCCCGCGAGGTGCTCGGCGACCACGTCCGGCAGGCCGGCGCCCAGAAGGGCGTCGATAGCTCGCGGCTGGATATCGGCCACTACGAGCGGGTCAGCCGCGAGGAGGTCACGGAGATCGAGCGCGTCGCCAACGAGATTGTGACCGAGAACAGCCAGGTGCGCCAGGAGTGGCCGGGGCGTCACGAGGCAGAGGCGGAACACGGCTTCGACCTCTATCAGGGTGGGATTCCGGCCGGCGAGAACATCCGCCTCATCCACGTCGGCGAGGACGTCCAGGCCTGTGGCGGGACCCACGTCAGCAGAACCGGCGAGGTCGGCGCCGTCAAGATTCTCAGGACCGAACCAGTCCAGGACGGCGTCGAGCGGCTGGTGTTCGCGGCCGGCCCGGCCGCCATCGAGGCGACCCAGGAGACCGAGGACGCGCTGTCCGAGGCCGCCGAGGTGCTCGACGTGAATCCCGACGAGGTGCCCGACGCCGCAGAGCGCTTCTTCACCGAGTGGAAGGAGCGCGGCAAGACCATCGAGGAGCTGAAAGAGGCACTCGCCGCGGCCCGCGCCAGCGGCGGCGGGGGCGGCGAGGAAGTGGACATCGACGGCGCCACGGCGGTAATCCAGCGCATCGACGCCGACGCCGACGAGCTCCGCGCGACGGTGAACGCGCTGGTCGAGGAAGGGCAGGTGGCGGTCCTCGGCTCCGGCGCCGGCGGCACCGCGCAGGTCGTCGTCGGCGTTCCCGACGACGTGGCGATCGACGCCGGCGCGGTCATCAGTGATCTCGCCGGCAAACTCGGCGGTGGTGGTGGCGGCCCGCCGGACTTCGCGCAGGGCGGCGGACCGGACGTCGCGGCGCTCGACGACGTACTGGCCGAGGCCCCGCAGGTGCTCCGGGAACAGCAGGCGGCATAGACGCTGGACCGGTCAGCGGAGGGCGGCGCAGGCGGGGGCTACCGCTTGTGCAACATCCCGTTACAGCGCGGGCAGCTATCCGGCGCGGCGCCGGCGAGTTCGACCGTTCGCTCGCTGTAGCAGGACGAACACAGCAGGACTCCACAGGTGCCACACTCGTAGCCGTCGTAGCTCACGAGGCCGAGTGTGGCCTTCAGCCCGCCTGACTTCGCGTCGAGTTCTGTGCCACAGCGTTCACATTCGGGCATTACTGGTTTCTATTGGTGGGAGGGTTTCAATGTATTTGTAATTTCCCTGATGTGGGGCGGCGGAACGCCCGGAACCGTCAACACCGGCCCGCTCGAAGCCGGACGTATGCCCTACGCGACCACCGACGGCGTCTCGCTCTACTACGAGGTCGACGGCTCCGGCGAGGCAGTACTCTGCTGTGGTGACATCGGCCTCGGCGCGTGGCAGTGGGGCTGGCAACACGCCGCCCTCGCCGGCCCCTACGAGCTGCTCGTCGGCGACACCCGGGGCTGCGGCCGCTCGGACGACCCGCCGGCCGACTGCACGATGGAGACGCTGACCGCCGACGCCGTCGCGCTGCTCCGGGACCACGGCGTTCGAGCGGCACACGTCGTCGGCGCCGGCCTCGGCGGCATGGTCGCGCTGGCGCTCGCCAAGGACACCGGTCGCGTCCGCTCGCTCACCCTCGTCGGGACCGCGCTCTCCGGCGACGGCTACCACCCGGAGCCGATGAAGGCAGACCCGACCGACGACACGGCACTGCGGCAGTCCCTGGAGGCGGCGTTCTCCCGCGACTTCGTCGACGAGTACCCCGACGCAGTCACGGACATCGTCGAGTGGCGCGCCGCAGAGGACGCCCACCTCGACGCCTGGGCGGCCCAGGCCGCGGCCCTCGAGGGCTTCGCCATCGAGGCGCCGTACGAGATCACCGAGCCCGCACTGGTGGTCCACGGCACCGACGACCGGCTCTGTCCGCTCGCCCGCGGCGAGGAACTCGCCGCCGACCTGCCCAACGGGGACCTGTACGCGGTCGAGGAGGCGGGCCATCTGGCCCACATCGAGGCGTCGCGGGCGGTGAACGACCGGCTGGGGGGCTTTCTCGCCGAGGTGTAGGCAGTCGAGTTCGTTCGGCGTTTAGCTGTAGGCAGGCGAGTTCGTTCGGCGTATCGTTGTACGCGTCCGAGGGCCGGCGTCGCCGGAACCGAACAGCCTTTGGCCGCGCCGCAGGGAGCGTCCCCCGTGGCGCTGCTCGACATCTTCGCCTCGGCCATCCTCCCCATCGTCCTCATCGCCGGGGTTGGGGTTGTCCTCGGGCGGCTGAAGGACGTGAACCCCGGCCCGCTCAACACCGCCGTGGTCTACGTGCTCGCCCCGGCGCTGGTACTGCACAGCCTCGCCGCGACGGAGATTGCCGGCGAGACGCTGGGCAAACTCGCCGTCGCCGCGACGGCGTACACGCTGGCGATGGTGGTGCTGGTGGAGCTGCTGGGCCGCGCGGCCGGCCTCGACGACCCGACGCTCGCGGCGCTGGTGCTCGTCGCGACGTTCCCCAACGCCGGCAACTACGGGATTCCCGTCTCGGCCTTCGCGTTCGGCACGGTCGGTCGCGGGACGGCGGTGCTGTACATCGCCGTGCAGGCGGTGCTCATCTTCACCGTCGGCGTCTACATCGCCTCACGGAGCGGCGGGAGCGCCGGCCTCGGCGCGGTGAAGCGCGTGTTCCGCATTCCGCTGGTCTACGCCGTCCCTGTCGCGCTGCTGGCCCGGGCGCTCGGCGTCGTCCCCCCGCTCGACTCGACGGCCATGCAGACGCTCCAGCTTGTCGGCGATTCCTCGATTCCCGTGATGTTGCTGATTCTGGGGCTCCAGCTGGCGGATACGGAGTACGGCGCCGCCCTGTCCTCGGTCGGCGCGGCGACGGTGCTGAAACTGGCCGTCGCGCCGGCAGTCGCCGTCGCCATCGCGCTCGCCATCGGGTTCGAGAACCCGACGGTGGCCCGCACGTTCGTGCTGGAATCGTCGATGCCGGCAGCGGTAACGCCGCTCATCCTGCTCATCGAGTTCGCCGAGGACGTCGAGGTCGGCGGCGTGACGGCGCCGGAGTTCGTCTCCACGGTGGTGGCGGTGACGACGCTGCTCTCGGTGCCGCTGCTGACACTGCTGATCGCGGTGTTGCGGTCGGGCGTGATCGTGTGAGTCACCAGAAACCGCCCCATTTACGCTCCACCGTCCGAAAGCACCCCGCATGACCATCGGCTTCATCGGCGGGTCCGGCATCTACGAATCCCTCCCCCTCGAGAACACGCGCGAAGTGGAGACAACCACTCCCTACGGCGACCCCTCATCCGCCGTCACCGTCGGCGAGTTCGGTGACACCCGGCGCGAGGTCGCCTTCCTTCCCCGGCACGGCCCGGACCATCAGCACTCCCCAACGAACCTCCCGTATCACGCCAACATCTACGCGCTGAAGCAGGTCGGCGTGACCCACGTGCTCGCGACGAACGCGGTCGGGAGTCTGACGGAGGAGCTATCGCCGCGAACGCTGGTCGTGCCCGACCAGATCTACGACCGCACCACGAACCGCGACCTCTCCTTCTTCGGCGACGGCATCGTCGTCCACCAGCCGTTCGCCCAGCCGTACTGCCCCGAGATGGTCGAGCATCTCTCGGACGCCGCCGAATCGGTCGATACCGACGTGAGCACGGGCGGCACCTACGTCTGCATCGAGGGCCCACAGTACTCCACGACCGCCGAGTCGGAGTTCTACCGCGCCCAGGGCTGGGACGTCGTGGGCATGACCGCGATTCCGGAGGCCAAACTGGCTCGCGAGGCCGAGATGTGCTACGCCACCCTCGCCGGCGTCACCGACTACGACGTCTGGAAGGAGGACCACCAGGTCACCCTGGAGGAGGTGCTGGAGAACGCCGCCGCCAACGAGGACGCCATCAAGGCCGCCATCGAGGAGGCCATCCGGACGTTCCCCGAGGACCACGACTGTTCCTGTCACTCCGCGTTGGAGGGCACCATCAATACACCGGCGGCGGCGATACCGGACGACACCCGGGAACGGGTCGAGCCACTGGTCGGTGAGTATCTCGACGACTGAGGGGGAGTGGAAGGACCGCTATTCGTGCTCGACGACCGAGCGCGAGGAGGGACCGACCGCTAATCGTCCTCGACGACGACCGCGGAGTCCCGCTCCCGTCCATCGTCTTCCTCCTCGGCGTCGGCCTCGTTCATCTCGACGCCGCCGCTGGTGGTCCCCTTCATCGCCACGGCGTCGGGGTCCTGTATCCAGAGGTCGCCGAACAGCTCGTTCTGGCTGAGTCGGACGTCACCCCGGTGGGAGAGAAAGAGCAGGCCGAGATACGTCATCATCGGCCGGCCGCCCGCCTCCCTGACCTCCGCGAACAGCACCTCGTCGCGGCCGTGCTGGTACTGCTCGCGAACCGCCGCCCAGACGTCGGCGATGACGGTCTCGATCTCCTCGTCGTGGGTCGTGCCGGTCACGTCGTCCTCGGTCGGTTCGTCCTCCCGGCGGCGGTCGTCGGCGCCGTGGTAGTCCAGCGTCTGGGTTCCCCTGGCGTAGCCCGTGGGCGAGTCGGAGGTATCGTAGCTCCGGGACTGCTTCCACAGGCCGCCGCGCTCGGCCTCGCGAAGCTCCCGGACAAGTTCGTCCAGCGTCTCGGGTGTCCCGCGGGTGGATTTCCGGTCGAGCCGTCGGTCCATCTCTGCCTCCAGCGCGTCGACCGGGTCGAACCCGGGGGCCGCTGGCTTGCCCTCCCGGCCACCTTCGAGCGCCGCCTCCCAGGGCTCCGGGTCCGGCTCCCCGGGGTCGTCCGTGCTGAGCATCTCGTCGGATTTCATCCGCAGGAGGACGGAGGCGTAGAACAGCGCCCGCCCGGAGGCCCGGAGATCCGACTCGTCCAGTTTTGCGAGGAACGCGTCGGTGACGGCGACGATGTCGATGTCCCATGGGTCGATTTCGCCGTTCTCCGCGAGCGTGACAAGCACCTCGACGGGTTCGACCTCACCCTCGTCGGCGTCGTCGGTTGGCCCGTGGACGCCCGCCGGCGTCGACGCGTCGGCCGTCGAGGCCGCGTTCTCGTCGGCGAGCAGGCCGTCGTCCACCGACGGCTCGCCCGTCCCGGAGGAGAGGCTGAACGAGAACTGCCCCTCGTCGCTCA
>CAYXXM010000100.1:0-7441 GCA_964469085.1 uncultured Haloferacaceae archaeon | reverse complement strand
GCTGGCGGTGGGCTCGTCGAGCAGCAGCAGCGGCGTCTCCTGTGCGAGTGCCCGCGCGAGCAGTACCCGCGAGCGCTCGCCCCCGGAGATGGCCGTCACCGGCCGGTCGGCCAGCTCCGTCACGTCGGTCCGTTCCATCGCCTGTTCGACGACGTCGTAATCCGCCTGGCTCATCCCGCCGAACCGGGGGAGGTGCGGGGTGCGCCCCATCTCGATGGTCTCCCGGACGGAGAACTCGAAGGAGAGGGAGGTGTCCTGCGGGACGGTAGCCACGAGACGGCTGGCGGCTTTCGAGGAGAGGCTCTCTGTCGCCTCTCTCTGGATACTGACCCGGCCCGATTCCGGTGTGAGCGTGCCACGGATGGTGCGCAGGAGCGTCGTCTTTCCCGCGCCGTTCGGGCCGACGAGGCCCACCAGTTCCCCGGCCTCGACCGAGAGGTCCACCCCGGTGAGGATGTCGGCACCACCGAGACTCACCGAGAGCTCCGAAACCGAGAGCACTGGCTCGGTCCCGTCCTCGCCGGCAACGTCTTTCACCTGGCTATTCCCGGTCATAGTTCGTGGACCCTCCGGCGGCGGAGCAGGAACAGGAAGAATGGCGCGCCGATTGCGGCGGTGACGATGCCTACCGGCACCTCCTGGGGCCCGCTTCGCGCGACGGTGTCGGCGGCGACGAGGAACGCCGCGCCGGCGAGGCTGGCAGTCGGTAGTAGCACCCGATGATCCGGCCCGACGAGCAGGCGCATCACGTGCGGAACGACGAGGCCCACGAAGCCAATGACGCCGGAGACGGCGACGGCCGCGCCGGTGACCAGCGCCGAGACAGCAAGCAGCAGTCGTTTGGTCCGTTCGACCTCGATACCCAGCCCGGCGGCCTCCTCCTCGCCCAGCAGGAGGACGTTCAGGTCGCGGGCGTACGCGAGCAGCAGGACAAAGCAGGCGAGCACGAACAGCGGAAGCAACGGGACGCCGGCGATGAGGAGGAAGTCCCCCCACGCGGCGTTGTTGAGGTGACCCATCAGCCAGAACACGACCCGGCGCATGCTCTCGCCCGACCGCAGGAGCATGAACGAAATGACTGCGCCGAGGAACGTCTGGACCGCGACGCCGGCCAGCAGCAGCGTGGCGACGGGGGTTCTGCCGGCCTCCGTGGCGATGGCGTACACGCCGAAGGCCGTGATCACCGCACCGGCGAACGCTGCCGTCTCCAGGCCGAATCCGACTGGCAACAGTGCCGGTGCGACGATGCTGAGAACCGCGCCTGCGGCCGCACCGGAGGAGACGCCGACGATGGAGGGGTCGGCCATCGGGTTCCGGAAGAATCCTTGCATCACCGTCCCGGCGGCACCCAGGGCGAAGCCGACGAGCGCCCCGAGCAGGATGCGCGGGAGGCGAATGGTGACGACGATGGCGCGATGGGACTGCTCGAGCGGGAAGGCGAACGGCTGGCGCCACGCCAGGCCGCCGCCGGCAAGATGTGGAACCGAAAGGGTCTCGAGGACGGCTTTCGCGACGGTGTCGGCTGGCACGCGGACCGGGCCGATACCGGCGCTGAGGAGGACGACGACGGCCAGCGCCGCCGTTAACGACCCCGACCAGAGGGTTGCGCGACGCGCGACGTGCATAGGGAAAACTGAGTTGGGTTAGGTAAATATTTATTGCACTGGCTTCCACCCACAGTCGATGCGAACGTCTACGACGCTGTTGGCCGTACTGTTCGTGCTGACTGCTGGCGTCGCGCCAGTTGCTGCCGCAGGCCCCGACGCGGCCGTCAGCTCTCCGACTGCTGCTGCAGAGCCGGGGGCGTCGGCGGCCGTCGCGAGCCATCAGGAGTGCTCGTTCCCGTTCACCGCGACGGACGCCACCGGAACCGAGGTGACAATCGAGGAACCACCCGAAACCGTGACGACGCTCGGGCCGAGCGCGGCCCAGACGATGTGGGAGATTGGCGGGAAAGCGCAGGTCGTCGGCCTCGGCCAGCAGTCGACGTATCTGGCCGGTGCGGAAAGCCGCACGAACGTCTCGGCCGCGGGATTCGGCTACAGCGTCGAGACTGTCGTCGGCACGGACGCGGACCTCGTGCTCGCGGCGAACGTCGCCTCGAACGCCACCATCACCCAGCTGCGTGAAGCCGGGATGACCGTCTACAAGTTCGAGGCGGCGACCTCCATCGCCGACGTGGCCGAGAAGACGACGCTGACCGGACAGCTGACCGGCAACTGTGAGGGCGCCGCGAAGACGAACAAGTGGATGATGGAGAACGTCGAGACGGCACGCGACGGGACGGAGGGTGCGGAGCGACCGGACGTGCTCGTGCCCCTTGGTAGCGGCTACGTCGTCGGCGGCGAAACGTTCATCGACGCCATGGTGACCGCCGCTGGCGGGGCGAACGTTGCGGCCGAGGAGTACACCGGCTACCCGCAACTCTCCGACGAAGTGATTCTGGAACTCGACCCCGAGATGCTCGTGCTCCAGCCGTGGATGGAGTTCACGGGGCTGGCGGACTCGGAACCGTACGCAAGCACGACCGCCGGCGAGGAGAACGCCTCGGTCACCGTGAACGCGAACTGGTTGAACCAGCCCGCGCCGCGCTCGGTGGTGTACGCGACACGGAACATGACCAGGGCGTTCCACCCTGATGCGTACGCCAGCGCGGAGTGGACCGCCCGAGGGGAGGTATCACTGGAAACAGCGACACCGACCCCGACCGATACCGCGACGCCGACGGCGACGGAGTCACAGGCAGTCACCGACAGCCCGACCCCGACCAGCACTGACGGGCCGGGCTTCGGCGTCGTCGCCGTCGTCGCTGCGCTCGCAGTCACAACGACGCTCCTCACTCGGCGGACATAGACCGTCTTGGCAGCCGGCAGAAGGAGAGCGACTGCCGCGACTGTTCGTTTCACCGGTCCAGCCGTCCAGCGCGTCTGCAGTCGGGGCGACTGTTCATTTCACCCGGTCCAGCAGTCCAGCGTCTGCCGTCGGGGAACGCGCTCACCAAAACCGCTTTCCGCGCGGACGGCCGACGTACCGCCATGATTGAGAACATCGTCTATCCGGCGTATCTCGACGCGGCATACAGCCGCTCGGATGGTCGCCGGGTGCCCGAATCCGCGGCCATCGAGGAGCCGACGGTCGACGAGATCGCGAAGGCGGTCCAACAGGTCGGCTACGACGCCGTCGTCGAACGGGACAAGAGCTACTCCCGGGAGTACGACGAGCGCGGGCGCGTGCTCGTCCAGGGCGCCGACGACGCCTCGAAGAACGACCTGGTGCAAGCCATCGCTGCCTACGTCGGCATCATCAGGGACTGATGGACCGAGTCGGAACCGTCTCACGGACGGCACAGGGGCTGGCGGTGGTTCGCTGTCCCGACGAGACCCACCCCAATATCGGGACGTCGGTCGTCGATGAGGAGCTCTCGACGGTCGGCCGTGTTGTGGACGTGTTCGGCCCCGTCTCGCGGCCCTACGTCGCGGTGTCGCCGACCGACCGCTCGCGGCTCGCGGACCTCGTCGGCGCCAAACTCTACACGCGGTAGCGGCTGGGGAACCGCCTCGGGCCGTACCACAACCGCCATACCTCCCCCGGGCGAATCACTGGCAATGAGTTCTCGTGCGCTCCGCGGGACGGTGTTCGCCGCGCTCGTGTTCCTCCTCGTGCAACTGGGTGCGCTCGCGCTCGTCCCGGATTTCGACGCCGCTGGCTACCAGCAGTTCGAGAACCCCCAGGACCCGGCAAACAGTCTGGTCTACATCGGCCTGATTCTCGTGATGACGGTCCTGATGCTTGCGGCGTTCCGGTACGACTTCGACTGGGTCGTACGGGCGTTCGTCGTGCTCACCAGCGGCCTGCTCGCGTGGTACGTCCTCGGCACCTTCCTGCCGGTACTGCTTGCCGTCGGCCTCGCGGCGGCCGTCGCCGTCGCCCTCTGGCAGTACCCCGAGTGGTACGTCATCGACACCGCCGGGGTGTTGATGGGCGCCGGCGCGGCGGGGCTGTTCGGCATCAGTTTCGGCCTGCTCCCGGCAATCGTCCTGCTCGTCGTGCTGGCAGTGTACGACGCGATTTCGGTCTACGGCACGGAACACATGCTGGACCTCGCGGAAGGCGTCATGAACCTCCGCATCCCGGTCGTGCTGGTCATTCCGCTCACCCGTTCGTACTCGATTCTGGACGAGGACGTGATCGGTGAGGCTGCACTCGAGAGCGAGGCCGAACCCGCCGAACCATCTGCGGATGCCGACGGTCGTTACGAATCCCCCGTGTCAACTGCGGATGCCGACGGTGCAGACGAATCTGCCGAGCCACCTGCGCAGGCCAACGGCGCCGACGAACCCGCCCCGCCGACCGAGCGCGACGCTTTCTTCATCGGTCTCGGCGACGCGGTGATGCCGACAGTGCTGGTCGCCAGTGCCGCCCACTTCGCTCCCGCGCCGTCGCTCGGGTTCGGGGCGATTTCGGCGCTGAACCTCCCCGCGCTGACGGCGATGATTGGCACGTTCGTCGGCCTCTTCATCCTGCTTCGGATGGTCTTTGCCGGGCGTGCACACGCGGGACTTCCGCTCCTGAATGGCGGCGCAATAGCGGGGTACCTGCTCGGCGCAGTGGCTGCGGGAATTCCGCTGTTGACAGCGTTGGGCTTTTAAGCGGGGTTGCTGCACAAATTCCCCAGTCGATATTGGCTGCGGCCCTGATGGCACAGTCAGCCGATGGTAATAACGCTCACCGACTTTACTATTTGACAGGAACGCTGTGTTGAAACCGCGTAACATACTGAGTAACCACCTTCGGGTTTCAGGAGATTACGTTCCTGAAGAGCCCGACATGATTATAATCGGCCAGTATTTAAGGTGTCGCAGTCACGAGAGCCGATAGATCAAACAATGACTCTCGCCGGAGACAAGTTGGAAAACGTAACATTCCCTCTCCGGCAGCGGCGAGTCGTGTCTGTCGTCCTCCTCGCCGGTTACGTCGTATCGTTTCCAATCCTCTATCCGGTCATTGACCACCTCTATTTTCCGTTAGGACTCCTCCCAATCATGGCCGCCGGTCTTCTCCTCGGGTTCTGGCCGGCAATCGTCACAGCGCTCGTGGTTTCCATAATTCATTTCGGGCAGCTTGCCGGCCCGTTAGGGACTCCTCTCGGTGAAGCAGCGGTGGTAAGTTTCCCGCTTTTCACCCTCCTCGTCGGGGCCACCATCGGGTACGTTCGAGACACGCGTGTCTCCCTTGCGCGAACCCGTGACGACCTTGAGCGAAAGAACGAACGACTCGACGAGCTCGTGTCCGTCCTCTCCCATGATCTGCGGAACCCGCTGAACGTGGCTCAGGGCCGCTTGGAGATGGCGCAGGAGACCGGCGATCTCGACCATCTCCAGCACGTCGATCGAGCCCACGTTCGAATGGAGGAATTGATCACCAAACTGCTCTCGCTGGCCCGTAGCGAGAAAGAGTTAGAGGAGTTGGAATCGGTTCATTTGGCTTCTCTCGTTGATACATGTTGGGCGAACGTCGAGACGGAGGCGGCACGACTTGCTATTGAGACCGAGGCCACGATTCAAGCGGACGCGTTCCGGGTCCAACAGCTGCTGGAGAACCTCTTTCGCAACGCCGTCGAGCATAGCGAGAACGACGTCACGATAACCGTCGGCTCCGTGCACGACGGGTTCTACGTCGAGGACGACGGGCCCGGAATCCCGCCGGAAGAGCGGGATCAAGTCGTCGAGAGCGGATATTCGTCTACGGAAGATGGGACTGGGTTTGGCCTCGCCATCGTCAAACGGGTCTGCGAGGCGCATGGTTGGGAGGTACAGTTAACCGATAGTGAAGCCGGGGGGCTCCGAATCGAAATCACCGATGTCACTCTCGACGCCGGTGAGTAGCTGCTCCGCGTCGGTCCTGCGGTACTACTCGTAGTAGGTTTCGGGGAAACTCCTATCAGTGATGCTGTGAGTTGTCATCCCATACTGAAACTTCTCCGTTACTCTGAGGTCGGCTCCGTCGTCTGCTTCACACCGCCGGTCGGCATGTCTCCAGTCGGGTGAGTGATTCCGATAGCCAGCATGCTATGGCCAATACGCAGGTGAGAACGAAAATCACCTCGGGTGGTTTGGGCCGGTAACAGTTATCGTCGGTACAATGAAAAGTTCGTGAAGAAAATGAGGGACGGTACCAGCAAGAGAGTGCCGGCGGTCCGTGAATTGACATCGCTACGAGGGCTGACAACGCTGAACGAGATGAATGCCAGCAGGCTTCCGTTGAATAGGCCAGCGAGGAGATAGATAAATGGGACAGGCAGGACTCCTACCCCGCCTCCGTTGACGGACGCGACGAGAGACGCCACGGGCAAAACGCCGTACGGCACCGTACCAATCACTTCACGCCCGATTTCCGACGATGCTGGTAAAAGATACCTACGGCGACTCATCATCTAAATATTCGTTCACGCCCTCCCGAACCTGCACCGCCATTCCGCTGTGGAAATCCACCAGCGCCTGTGCCGATAGCTCCGCTCGCCCGACTCCGAGCAGTTCGCCTGACACGTGGACAACCAGTACCTCGTCGCCCGGCCGAATTTTCGGCCCGACCCGGCCGACGAATTTCGCGAAGGCGTTCTCGCCGTCCCGGACGAACGGCTCGGACTCGTCCCCGACGAACACGCGGTACGCGGGGCTCTCCAGTTCGTCGTGAAGCCGGCGACCGCCAGCGAACCCCAGGGTAAAGCGCCCGTCTGTCCCCATCGACGCCAGTCGGCCGTCCGGCGCGTGAATCTGGTTGGGCCGGCCGCCACTGGAGTAGTCGATCTCCAACTGCGCCTCCGCGGGGAACAGCGCGTCGCCGGCGCCGCGGCCGAACTGGTAGTCGGCGGCGGTCCGCAGGTCCGCGCGGGACGTTTTGGGCATGGACGGTGTACGGGTTGGGCTGCTCAAAAGGCTCTCGAACCGTCACTCTACAGCAGGAACTCCTCCTCGCGCTCCCCCATGTCGTGGAAGCTATCAGCGGCGTCGATGAGCTCCTCGGCTGTCGAACTCTCGAAACAGAACACCTCGATGCGGACTCCCTCGTGGCGGAGGTGCGAGCAGAGACGCGCGAAGTCGCCATCGCCGGAGGCGAGCACCAGCGTGTCGACTTTCGCGGCCAGGGTCACGGCGTCGAGTACGATGCCGACGTCCCAGTCGGCTTTCTGCGAGCCGTCGCCGAACGTCTTGATGTCCTTGAGCTTCGTCTCGAAGCCGATCTCCCGGAGCGCCTCGAAGAAGGATTCTTCCTCGGGGGACTCCGCGCGGATGACGTAGGCGATGGCGCGGGTGAGTTCCCGGCCCAGCGTCGCCTTCTCCAGCAGCGCGGCGTAATCGATGTTCCGCGAATGGAGGCTCTGGCCGGTGTGATAGAGGTTCTGCGCGTCGGCGAGCACCGCGACGCGCTGGTCGTCGTGAAT
>CAYXXM010000099.1:0-7521 GCA_964469085.1 uncultured Haloferacaceae archaeon | reverse complement strand
GCGAGCGATGTGGAGTATCTCCTCCCACTCGGTGCCGTGCATGTCGCCCCAGAGCTCCAGGGGCGGGTGGAAGCGAATCTCGTCCAGCCCCGCGGCGGCGAGGCGGCGCATGTTCTCCCGACCGCCCGGGATTCCGGTGTAGAGGTGGATGTGGTGGTCCTCGCCGAACTCCTCTTTCAGCAGTTCGATGTAGTGGCAGGTCCGCTCCAGCACCTCCTGTGGCTCGCCCCCGGTGATGGAGGAGCCGAGCGCGTCCATCCGCTTGGCCTCGGTGATGACGTCCTCGTCGCTCTCGACGGGCCGCTCGTTGGCGTACACCTGCTCGACGTTCTTCCGGTTCTCGCCGAGGGGGCAGTAGAAGCAGTCCCGCTGGTCACAGTAGCCGTAGACGAACATCACCATCTTCCCGCCCTTGGCGCACTGTTCACAGCCCTTCGAGATCATTCGGTTATCCTGAATACTCGGGGGAGCCTCAAAAACTGCACGATGCGGCCGTGTGCCGCCGTCTCACGGCCTGTCACCTGGTGGCAAAGCTCCGGCGCGCTGTGTCCGGTTGCGTCATCCGGTGGCCAGAGAGCGGGTATCCTCCCCCGGAACAGAACCGGTGCCCGAACCCAGCCCAAACCGTTCCCCCCGAAAACGACCCATATCGGTTCCCCGAAAACAGATAACCCCCGGTCCCGTAGAACCCGGCTGATGCTGTTGGTCCTCGCCGTCGACCTCGACGACGACCTCGGTCGCAAAACCGGGCTCTCGACCCCGGTGACGGGCCGGGAGAGCGTCGAGGACGCCGCGACGCGCCTCGCCACCGCGGACCCCGAGGACTCCGACGTCAACGTGCTGTTCCAGGCCATCCACACCCGCGACGAACTCGCCGCGGAGAGCGACGAGGAGGTCGCCGTCGCCGCCGTCACGGGCGTCGACCGGGGCGACGTGGCGGCCAATCGCGAAGTAGGTGAGGAGGTCGACACCGTGCTCGCGTCGCTGGCGACGGGCGAGAACGTCCGCGCGGTGGTCATCACCGACGGCGCGCAGGACGAATCCGTGCTGCCGGTCATCCGGTCGCGGCTCCCCATCGATGGCCTGCGCCGGGTCGTCGTCCGCCAGGCCCAGGACCTCGAATCCATCTACTACACCATCAAGCAGGTGCTGGGCGACGAAGAGACCCGCGGGACCCTGCTGGTGCCCCTGGGCATCCTGCTGCTCATCTACCCGCTCATCATCGTCGCCGACGCGTTCAACGTGGCCGGCGTCTCCGTGCTCGGGGTCATCTCGGCGCTCCTCGGGTTCTACACGCTGTTCCGCGGCCTGGGGCTGGAGGAGACCGTCGACGCCGTCGCCGAGGAGGCCCGCCAGCTGCTCTACGCCGGTCGGGTGACCCTCATCACCTACATCGTGGCGCTCGCGCTGGTTTTCGTCGGGGGGTGGCAGGGCTACCAGACGTTGAGCGTTGTCCAGGCGGAGACAGCCGGGCAGCTACCGCTCCCCACGCAGGCGGCGGTGTTCGTTAACGCCGCCATCGGGTGGGTAGCGGCGGGCGGTATCACCTCCAGCCTCGGCCAGGTCACCGACGAGTACCTCGACGACGAGTTCCGCTGGCGCTACCTCAACGCGCCGTTCTACGTGCTCGCCATCAGCGTCGTCCTTCACGCCGTTTCGGGCTTTTTCCTCCCCGGCGGAGTCGGCCTGGACGTGATGGGCGTGACCGACCTCGCGCTGGCACTGACGGCGGGGACGCTGCTCGGCGTGTTGAGCACGCTCACGTTCGCCATTGCGGAGAACCGGTTCCCGGCGACGCCGGAACCCGCCTGAGACCGCTGTGGCGAGGCGACACCGTTCTCGGCGTCGAAGCGCTCCACGCCGTGGCGGCCTACTGTTCTCGCGTCACGACGTACTCCGCCAGCTGTTCCAGATAGCCGTGGGCCTCGCCGTCCTCGACCGTGGCGGTCTGGAGCGCGGCGAGCGCGCGGTCGGCCTCCTCCAGCGCCCGCTCGTTCGCCTCTTCGGGGCTGAGGTCCGTCACCTGAATCAGTGACGGGCGGTCCATCTCCATGTCCTGCCCCGCCGGCTTGCCGAGGTCGGCGGCGGCGCCGGTAGCGTCGAGGACGTCGTCGCGCATCTGGAAGGCGACCCCGACGCGCTCGGCGTACTCCCCCATCGACTCGATGGTGAAGCCGTCGGCGCCGGCGGCGACCGCGCCAACCTCGGCGGCGGCCCGGAACAGCGCCCCGGTCTTCCGCCGGGCGAGCTCCATGTACTCGGCCTCGTTGGTGGGCTGGGCGACGAGCTCTGTCGCCTCTCCCTCGCCCAGTTCGGACATCGATTCGGCGACGATCTGCATCGCGTGTTCGTCGGCCGAGAACAGCGAGAACGCCTCGCCGAGCAGCCCGTCGCTGGTGACGAGCGCCGGGCCGTAGTCGAACGCGGCCCACGCGCTGGGCGTCCCGCGACGGAGCTCCGACCGGTCGATGATGTCGTCGACGACCAGCGACGCGTTGTGCACCAGTTCGACACCGAGTGCGAAATCGACAGCGTCCGCGGGGTCGCCGCCGGCCGCCTCGCAGGCCAGCAGCGTGACGGCCGGGCGGACGCGCTTCCCGCCCGAGAGGGTGACGTGGCCCAGCCGCTCGGCAAGTTCGGGTGGCTCGACCGCCTCGACGAGACGCTCCAGTCGCTCGTCGACGAGTTCAACCCGGCGGTCGAGCGTCTCCATTGACCCTATATCATGGGTGATTACGCAAGTACGTGACGGTACGGGCGGGGAGCGGGACCGATTCGGTGCGCCGGAGAGGCCGGGAAACCGCACCGTTATGAGCCACCCAGCACAACTCCTGGCCAATGGGAGTTCTGGAGGACAAGGGACGGGCACGGCTGTTCTACAAGTATCTCTCGCGGGTTTACGACCGCATCAACCCGTTCGTCTGGAACGCGGAGATGCGGGACGAGGCGCTCGACCGGACCGGCATCGAGCAGGGTGACCGGGTGCTCGACGTCGGCTGTGGCACCGGCTTCGGCACCGAGGGGCTGCTCCAGCACACCGACGACGTTCACGGCCTCGACCAGAGCGTCCACCAGCTGGAGAAGGCCTGGGCGAAGTTCGGGAAGACCGACCGGGTCGACTTCTACCGCGGCGACGCCGAGCGCCTGCCGTTCGCCGACGACAGCTTCGATCACTACTGGTCCTCGGGCTCCATCGAGTACTGGCCCAACCCCGTCGACGCAATCGGGGAGGCCCGCCGAGTCACCCGCCCCGGCGGCACCGTGCTCATCGTCGGCCCGGACGCACCGCGAACGACGCTGTTCGGGAAGCTCGCCGACGCCATCATGCTCTTCTACGACAGCGACGAGGCCGACCGGATGTTCCGGGAGGCCGGCTTCACCGACCCCGAGCACGTCATCATGCAGGCCAACCCCGGCAGTCCGCGGGCAATCGTCAGCATCGCGTCGGTGCCGGAGGCCTGACGCGCGGAACCTGCGGCGAACCACGCCGACCGCCGCTACGCTCGCACCGCTGTCTGCAGCGAGGCGATGCGTGACTCGCCGTGATACAGCTCCACGGTCACCGTCGCGCCCGGCGTGAGCGCTGGCGCGTTGGTCCCCGCCACGCGGACCGACGCGGTCTCGCCGGCGGTCCACGCCCCGTCGCTGCTGGGGTTGAACGGCCCGGTCGGGCCGCCACGAAACCCGCGGGCCGCGAAAAACGGCACCGGCGGCTGGTGGCGCAGCGGCGTCCCGTCGACCGAGATTTCGACGCTGAGCGGGCCGACGGCCACGGCGTCGCCACCGTCGTGGACGAGGCTGATGCGGTCGCCGACGGCGTCGACGGTGAACGTGGCCCGCGGTGCCGGGCCATCCAGCGCGGCGGCCTGCCCGAACGCCAGCGTGCCGAACAGCGCGGCGGCGACGACGGTGAGGGCGACGAGCAGAACGGCGCCGAGGACGGGGGAGACGCCCCGGTCCGCGTCGGGACCCAGCCCGTCACCAGCGGTGCTGGAGGACATACGGCCGATTGGCCCGCCTTCCGGTTTGAACTCTCGGTCCAGCGCTGAATCCAGCCAGGCCGGGCCTGTCAGATAGCCGGCGGGTCAGTCGCGTTCGTCTCGATGAACGTCGCCGCGGTTTCCTCGCCGACGGCAGTGACGGTGAAGCTCCCGCGGGGCGAGAGCGTCCAGAGCGTCCCGTCCTCGCCCGTCGTTCCGAGTTCGGTTCCCTCGGCGGGTCCCTGGCTCAGGGTGATGGTGAGGTTGACCGGCTCACCGGTTTCGGCGTCGGCGACGTGGATCCGCATGGGGCCGCCGGGGTAGGTGCGGTTGACTGTGATTCGCAGGCCGTTCAGCACGTTTCCGGCCGACGGCCCGCTCCGGACGTTCTCGAGGGGCATCCGCTGGTACTCCTTGAACACCCGCTCGGACCCGCTGTCGATGAACGCCGTGAGGCTCCCGTTCTCCTGGGAGACGGTGACGAGATTCGTCGTCCCCGAGACGGTCGCGGACGCGCTTGCGCCTGCGGTGAGAACCGGGTACCGGTCTCTGGTGATGTTGATCGCGGTCGTCGCTTCCATCGTCGCGCTCGCGTCGCCCGACCGAACGGCGCCGCGGTAGGCCTCCCGGACGAACGACTCGTTATCGATGGTCGTCAGTTCGTAGCCCTCGGGCCCGGTTGTGACGAAAAACTGCGTCGCCGGCGCCGTGCCGCGAATGGCGCCGATCGCTCGCTCGCGAACCGGCCCACCGAACGCCCGGAGTTCGTACGTGATTGGGTCCGCCCGCGAGAGGCTGAATCCCTCGATGTCGTCGGCGCGGGCGGTGAGCATATCCACGCGGTCCTCGAGGGCATTCGCCGTGGCGGCGATGGTGGCGAGTTCCACGACGAACTCCCTCGGCGAGAGGTCGCCCCGGTTGAACGCCTCGATTGCCGCCCGCTGCCGCCCGCGGAGCGTGATGACCGACTGTTCGATGTTCGAGGAGGCCTCGATGATGCGGCGGCTCTGTTCGTCCTCGTCCTCGGGCGCGGTGACGTAGCGCTCGACAGCGGCGGTCTCCATCCGGACGGCGCTGATGTTGCTCGCGAACCGCGTCGACGACCCGAGGTTCAGGCTCGCCCGGTCGGACTCGGTCCGCTGGACCGCCGCCTCTGGCACCGAGAGGATGCGGGTTCGATTGCTGTCGTTGGCGACGACCGTCTCGTTCGTGGTCCCTGCCGCGGTATTGGCAGGGATGAGCATCGTCGGGACCGCTCCGTCGGTCACTGTTGTGTCTGCACTGGCGACCGCCCCGTCACTCCAGCTCTGGGTGTCGGCGACGGCCGGCGCTGTCCCGCCGATGGAAACCGGCGCGACCAGCGACGCCGAGAGGACCAGGACCACCAGCAGGGCGGGGGACCTCATCGGCAATACGTTCCAGAGCCAACCACTTAAAAGGGGCCAAAGCGCCTCGCAGTGGGGGCGGATATCGGTCATGGAAAGGGTTTTCACCTGACGCTTGGACTCTTCCGCCATGCGGCATGGAGTCGCCTTCGTCGCTTTCCTCCTCCTGAGCGCTGCCGTCACCGGCGGGGCCGCCGCGCAGGAAAGCCCGGAACTCGAGGGGCCGTCCGCCACGACGTTCGACGTCTACCTCGAAGCCAACGGCGACGCGAGGTGGGTCGTGCGGACCGAGTACGCGCTCGATACTGCCGAGGAGCGTGACGCATTCCGGGCGTACGCCGAGTCGTTCGAAAACGGGGAGGTGCAGGCCGCCCCGGGCATCCAGTTCTTCCGGGCGGCCGCGGCGGGCGCCTCGGAGTTCTCCGGCCGGGAGATGCGCGTCATCAACGTCTCCCGTGCGTCTTCACTCGGCACGGACACCGGAACGCTCAAACTCTCGTTCCGCTGGACGGCGTTCCTCGGCGAGGACGGGGACCGGTATGTGCTCCGTGACGCGTTCCGCACGGCGGAGGGAACGTGGCTCCAGTCGCTCGAATCCGGCCAGGAGCTCTGGGTCCACACCCCTCCGAACTACGAAATCGTCCGGAGCATCGAGGCCAGACAGGAGAACGATTCGCTGATCATCACCGGCCCCGAATCGTTCGACCCCGAGGAGTTCGTGGTCGCCTACGAGCAGACGTCGCCCCGCACCCAGAGCGAGACGCCGGCGCCCGAGCAGAACTGGGGCGTCATCGCCGCCGGCCTGCTCGGCCTGCTGCTCGCGGCGCTCGTCATCGTGGCGCTCTGGCGCAGGCGCGCGACGGGGCCGATGCTCGCCGCCGACGCCGGTGATGAAGCGCCGCCACCGGAGGACGGGGACGCGGCGGCCGCGGCGTCGGCGGCCGAGGAGGAATCGGACGGCGTCGACCCCGAACTGCTCTCGGACGAGGAGCGCGTGGAGTATCTGCTCGACCAGCACGGGGGGCGGATGCGACAGGCCGACATCGTCGCGGAGACCGACTGGTCGGACGCGAAAGTCTCCCAGCTCCTCTCCCGCATGGCCGAGGCGGGCCGCATCGAGAAACTCCGGCTGGGGCGCGAGAACGTCATCTCGATGCCCGACGGCGACGACGAAGGTCGGTAGCTGTCCGGCCGGTACGGTGGCGTCGCGCTCGCCGCACGGTCGGTGAGACGGCGGCGCTCAGGCAGGATTCCGGCATCCCTCCGTCGGACGCGACCCCCGGCGTGGACGGGGATAGCGAAAGGATTTACCACCGGCCAGCGAAAGGCTACGGCGATGAAGATTCTCGTCACCGTCAAGGAGGTAGCCGCCGTCGAGGACGAGTTCGAGATAGACGGACTCTCCATCGACGAGCGCTATCTCGAGTACGACCTCAACGAGTGGGACGACTACGCCGTGGAGGCGGCGGTCCGCATCGCCGAGGAGGCCGACGACACGGTCGAGGTCGTGACCGCGACCATCGGTCCCGAGCGCAGCGAGGAGACCATCCGCATGGCACTGGCGAAGGGTGCCGACCGGGGGATTCGCGTCTGGGACGACGCCATCGCCGACCAGCACCTGCTTGGCGTGGACGCGAAAGTCGCCGTCTTCGAACAGCTCGTCGCCGAGGAGGAGCCGGACCTCGTGCTCACGGGCGTCCAGGCCGCCGACGACGCCTTCGGCGCCACCGGCGTCGCGCTCGCAAACCGCGTCGACTACCAGTGGGCGGCGGTCGTCAACAGTCTCGACTACGAGGCGGGCGAGGCGACGGCGAACGTGCGCAGGGAACTGGAGGGCGGCATCGAGGAGCTCACCGACGTGGACATCCCGGCGGTGTTCACCATCCAGACCGGCATCAACGAGCCCCGGTACGCCAGCCTCCGGGGGATTCGCCAGGCCCAGGAGAAAGAGATTGCGCCACGGGACCTCGCTGACCTCGGCCTCACCGCCGGGGACGTCGATGGCCCGCTGGAACTGACCGAGATGTACGAACCCGAGAGCGAATCCGACGCGATGCTCTTCGAGGGCGACGCCGGTGAGACAGCCAGCGAACTGGCTGACGTCCTGCGGGAGAAAGGGGTGGTTGGCGAATGACTACCGTCGCACGCGAGGCGCG
>CAYXXM010000098.1:0-7527 GCA_964469085.1 uncultured Haloferacaceae archaeon | reverse complement strand
TCGGTAACACTGACGTCCCAGCCGTGGACCTCGGCGACCTGGGTGACGATGCTCAATCCGAACCCGGTTCCCCTCTCCGTGGTCGTGTAGCCGGGCGACAGCACGTCCGCCCGTTCGTCCTCGGGTATGCCGGGACCGTCGTCCTCGACGGAGAAGCCGTCGGCCAGTTCTCCCACCGTGACCGTGACGTCGGTATCGCCGTGTTCGACTGCGTTGCGGAACAGGTTCTCGAACAGCTGGCGGAGCTTACTCCGGTCGGCGGTGATTGTTCGATCCGTCTCTGTGACCAGCGTCGCGTCACGGGTGTCGACGTTCTGCCAGCAGGCGTCGATGCTGTCGGCCAGCTCGACCGGTTCGGGCTCCACCGCGGATTCACCTTCTCTGGCGAGCGTCAGCAGGTCGTCAATCAGGACCGTCATCCGTTCCAGCGCCCGTTCGACGTGGTCCAGATGGTCGCTGTCACAGTCGACCTTGGCGAGGTCAATCCGGCCCTTGGCGACGTTGAGCGGGTTCCGGAGGTCGTGGCTGACGACGCTCGCGAACGTCTCTAACCGCTCGTTTTGCCGTTCGATCTCCTGTTTGTCCCGTTTTCGCTCGGTGATGTCCTGGACCACGCCGATCATCCGCGTCGTGCCGTCGTCGCCCTGCTTCGGTTGGCCCGGCGCATCGATCCAGCGCACCTCGCCGTCCGGGACGATGCGAACTTCCTCGTGTTTTGCCTCGCCGGTTTCGAGCGCCCGCTGGTTCGACTCCTGGACTGTCTCCCTGTCCTCGGGGTGGACGAGTTCGATGAAGTCCTCGAGGGTGTCGACGGCGGTGCCGTACAGCTCCTGTTCGGACGGATAGAACGACGCCGTGTTCTCGTCGACGTTCCAGTCCCACACGATGGCGTCCGTGGACTGTAAGGCAAATTCCATGCGGTCCCGGACCCGCTCCAGTTCCTGCTCGTGGGCCACTCGTTCGGAGATGTCCCGGGAGTTGACGACGAATCCTTCGATCGCCGGGTTCTCCAGCTGGTTGTTGCCGCGGGACTCCAACCACGTCCAGGAGCCGTCGGCGTGCCTGAACCGGTATTCGGCAGTTGGGGTGCTGTCCGGGTTCTCTACACCCTCCTGAAACGTCTCTATAACCGACTCGCGGTCAGCAGGGTGAATGTACTCGAACGCGTTTTCGCCGACGAGTTCGTCCGGGTCGTAGCCCAGAATCCGCTCAATCGACGGGCTCTCGTACTGGACTGTCCCGTCTTCGCTCAGAACCGAAATTAGGTCTGTGGATTCCTCGACCAGCACCTGGAGCTGCTCCTGATCACTCCCCTGTTCTCCGGTCGGATCGGCGTAAATCGTGAAGGCGTAGCTCGCCCCCTCCTCGTCCTCGGCGTGAATCGGAATCACCTGCAACGTGAGCAGGCGGGTGCCATCTGCCGTCTCTCGGGTGACGAACCTGTTCAACGATTGGCCGCCCTGGACCTTCTGACTGAGCCCGCGTGCCTCCTCACGTCGCTCGCCCGACGCGACGATGTCGTCGAGTTCCCGGCCCTCGAATCCGTCTGGGTTGTCGAACAGGTCCTCGAAGGCCGGGTTCACGTCCCGGACCACGGCCATGTCGTCGACAAACTCCGACAGCGCGATAGCCTCATCGGAGTGTTCGAACAGCGCCTGGTAGCGTTCGTCCGTCCCCGGGACACGCTGGTCGGCCGGGTGCCGACTCACGCCGTTCACGATCCGGTTCGCCAGGGTCGTGTACTGGTCGTCCCCGCCGTCTTTCTGGAGATAGTCGGTCACCCCCATCGAAATCGCGTCCGCCGCGACCGCCTCCGAGCCATCGCTTGTGAACAGGATGAACGGGAGTTCGGGGTTGTCCTCCCGAACAGCCTCGAGGAACTCCAGCCCGTCCGCGTCAACCATCTCGTACTCCGAGACGATGCAGTCCACGTCGCCGTCTGAGACGGCGTCGAGGCCGTCGGCGACGGTCGGCTCGGTTTCGACAACGGGCTGCTCTACTTCCTCATCGAGCAACTCAGCGACCGTCTCGGAGAAGCTGGGTTCATCACCGACGTGGAGGACCCGTATCGGCCCAGCTTCTCCAGTCATTCTGCTAAGAGCCAAGGTGTCCACCTATATAACGGTGACCCGGACAGCGGCTCGCTGACACGACGAGCCCGCCGAAAACGGGGTCAGCGCCCGCTCCGCCGGCGGAGCAGGAAGAGACCGGTGACCAGAAGCGCAATCAGGACCGCCCCCGGGAGCGGCGACGATGGATACCGACTGGTTGCCGATTCGGTAGCGACTGGCGTGTACGTGACCGTCGTCGCTGACTCCGACGGTTTCGGTTCGGCAGGGAGCAGTTGGCTCCCGCCGGTCCAGTTGGTCAGGTAGGCGTAACAGGCCTCGGTCCGGCTCTCGTTCACCCCGGCACTCCCGGTCAGTTGGTGGACGCCTGTCGCAGCCAACTGCCGGGCGGATGGCGCCGACGACTCGTCACCGGTTCCGATTCGCTCGGCGTCGTACGGCTGCCACGGCGCGTAGAACTCCCAGACCACCTCGCCGGTCGGTGACACCTCCAGGAGGCGGTGGCCCCGGCGGTCGACGACGAGCGTGTTGCCATTGGGAAGCCTGTCGGCGTCACGTGGCTCGTCGAGACCGCCTCCCTCGAGCACCCACGTTCTGGTCCACTCGCCGTCGTCTCTTGCGTATTCGACGACGCGGTCGTTCAGACTGTCGGCGACGAGCACCGTCGGCGTCCCGTTGGCGCCCTCGAAATAATCGGGGTTGTGCTGTTCGTTCAGCACGGAGAGGTTGTCGTCAGCGCCGAGTGTCCAGCGAATCTCCTTGGTTTTGCGGTCGATGGCGACGACCTGGTCGAAGTTCCGAACCGAGACCATGAATACGCCCGGTTCGATCTCCTCGACGTCGTTGTTGTGCGTCCAGTCACCCTCGAACGCCCCACCGCCGGCCTCGGGGAACACGTCAGTATGGTTCGCGAATCGATACTCCCAGACGATTTCCTCACGGGTGGTGTTGTAGACGAAGATTCGGGCGTCGCCGTCCTCGCTCATGTCGTTCAGCAGCAGTTCGTCGTCGCTGATGCGGTCCACGTCGTGGGAGTCGAGCACGTCGTCGAACCGGGTCGTCGACACCGTCTCGCCGGTCGTCGAATTGAGTTCCGACACGATGGAGTCCCCGGGTTCGGTCGAGGACAGTAGCAGGTTCCCGTTCGCCAGCGGGTCGACGTCGTAGAGCCACCAGCGGCCCTTCGCCGAGCCGTTGTAGATGCCTGTCACGGCTCCGTCGGGCTGGATGCCGACGAGCATCGAGACGGTCTTCTCACCCCCGCGAGCGCCCTGTATCGACAGCACCGTTGGTCCACCTGGCTGCTCGGTGACGGTCCCGACACAGGGGTTCGGGGGTGACTGGAGGGCTGGCCTGTACCCGGATGCGGGCGGCGTCGCCCCGAAGGCCCCCGTGGCCGCAAGCGTCGCTGGAACGAGCGAAAGCACGACGCTGAGGGTGACGAGGAGGGTGATCGTTCGGAAATCCAGCCTGGAACCCATCTGGTGTACCTACGGACCCAAGCAGGGGATGCGGTATATGCTTTTACCAGTTCCACGGCAATTCGCTGTCGGGTGCCAGTGAGGATGGCGGGCCTCCCCGACTGTGCTGGCCCGGAGCAGGCCGCTGCGGTGGGCACGTCGGTATCACTGCCAGGCTGGCACGACCCGTCTCACGCCGCGTCGAGCGCGGTGGCGATTACTGTCAACTCCGCTTTCGTGAAGCTACCGCCGTCCGGTTCCAGCCCGACCCGGCGGCGAATGGCCCGTCGCATCACCTCCGTTGTCGGGCGATCGTCGCCGTCGTCGTGCCCGACCGCGGTCGCGATGGCGGCGAGTTCCTCCTTCGTGAACTGCGCGTTCGTCTCGCGCTCGAACCGCCCGACTGCGGCGCGAATCTCGTTTCGTCGTTCGTGGACGGTCGGGCTCATGCCCGGAGTGTGGCGGAACAGGGGCCTATAGCTTCGGGTCGCCACACCCGTGAACCGCCGCCCCCCGACCTTTCTTCAGGCCCCACACCCACCCACGCTCGTGGACCGAATCTGCTGGGACTGCGGCGCCCGCACCGACGACGACCGGCAGGTCCGCTGTAACTGCGGGGAACCGCTGTGGCTAGCCACCGACAGCGAACGCGTCCCCGACGCCTGGCCGCCCCGCGTCGACTCAATGTGGGACCTCGTCCCCTTCCTCGGCGTCGAGGCGCCGTCGCCGCCGCCAGGTATCGCGACCGCCGCGGGCGGGACGCCGCTCGTCCGGACCGAGCGTCTCGACCGGGACGACGGCCCGCGACTCCACGTCAAACTCGAGGGGCTGAACCCGACGGGGAGTTTCAAGGACCGCGGGACGGCGTTCGGCATCGCCGCCGCCCTCGACCGCGGGGAGAGCCACGTCGGCACCGTCTCGCACGGGAACATGGCTGCGAGCGTCGCGGCCAACGCCGCCGCAGTCGGCATGGACTGCACCGTGCTGGTTCCGGCCGACATCGCCGACGAGCGGCTGGCGGCCATCGCCGCCGCGGCCCCACGACTGCTTCGCGTCGAGGGCGACTACGGGAGACTCTACCGCGAATCGCTGACCGTTGGCCGGAAGACGGGCATCAGGTTCCTGAACAGCGACGTTCCGCTGCGGGTGGCCGGCCAGGCGACGACGGCGCTGGAGACGCTCGCTCAGTTCGCCACGGACAGCGACGATATCCCTGATGCGCTGGTGCTGCCCGTCAGCAGTGGGGGCCACGTGAGCGCGACCTGGCAGGCAGTCCGCAGTCTGGTCGTCGCCGGGCTCATCGACGAGCCGCCGCGGCTCTACTTCGTCCAGGCGGCTGCCTGCGCGCCGATTGCCGAGGCGTTCGCCCGGGGCGAGGAGGCGGTCACACCCGTCGAAGCCGGGGAGACGGTCGCCTACTCCATCGCCAACGCGGACCCCCCGAGCGGAAATCGAGCACTGGCAGCCGCACGGGCGACAGATGGTGCCGTCGTCGCCGTCGACGACACGGCCATCGAGCGGGCGGTGACACAGTTCGCCGAATCGGCAGGACTCACCGTCGAACCCGCCTCCGCGACGACCCTCGCCGCCGTCGATACACTCGTCGAGCGGGACGACCTCACGGTGGTTGATGACGTTGCGCTCATTGCGACGGGGCGGGGGTTCCGTACCGCCGGCGCCGACACGGACGCCCGCCGCGTCCCGCTGTCGGGGCTTCGGGAGGCGCTGGATTGAACGAGTGGCTGGAGGGAGGGAGTTGAACGAGTGGCTGGAGGCTAGGGGGTTGAACGGGTGGCTTGAGGGATGGAGATTGAACGAGTGGGTGCGGGAACGGGTCACCGATACCCCGGTGAGACGAGTACGCATAAAACCCTGACTGGTAATGCCGAAACGATAGGGAGGACGCGATTCTCCACTGACTGTCCACCGACGCATCAGCGTCGGTTGGGCTGCCTCTGACATCGGAGCGAGGGACCCTTTCCACTCGCTCCACTTCTCGAAAACGCCTTAGTAGCCACCCCCGCTACCTCGACCGTGAGCCTCATCGCCGAACTGCACCTCTCGGAGAACACGCTGGTGCTGCTTCCCGCGTTGCAGGCCGCGCCGGGCATGCGCATCCAGCGGGAGTGGGCCATTCACGACCGCATGTCCGACCCGGTCGTGTTCGTCTGGGCCTGGGGCGGGGCGTTCGAGCAGTTCGAGGCGGCCATCCCCGACGACCCGACCGTTCGAGAGTACGAGCGCGTCGACGACACGACCGAGAAACGGCTCTACCGGGTCGGCATCGAGCGCTCGACTGTCACGAGCCCCGCGCCAATCGACAGGAAGACTGACGCCTCCCGCATCTCCATGACGACGAGCGCCGACGGCGCGACGCTCGAACTCCGCCTGGCCGACCGTGAGGCACTCCGGACGTACATCGACCTGCTCCGCGAGGAAGGGTTCACCGTCGAACTCCTGCGGGCCCATCCCGCAGGGGAGGGCACCGAGGGCACCGGGCTCTCTGAGAAACAGGCCGAGGCGCTCGAGGAAGCCCGCGCTGCCGGCTACTTCGAGGTGCCCCGCGAAACCGACCTGGAAACGCTGGCCGAAAAGTTGGATGTCTCCGAGCAGGCGGTCTCCGAGCGCATTCGCCGCGGCCTCTCGGCGGTGCTTGCGGACACGTTCGCCGACAGGGATGAGTCCGAGCGCACGACGGGGAGTCGCTCGACTGCGGCGGGCGAGACCGACCGCTGAACGGTGGGAGCAGAGAGCCGGGTCCGCGTTACAGGAACGCCTCGACGCTGTCGGCGACTTCTTCGGGTGTGTCGCCGACGGGGACGCCCGCCTCGTTGAGTGCGGATATCTTCGACTCCGCGGTTCCGGTGCCGCTCCCGGAGACGATGGCGCCGGCGTGGCCCATGCGCTTGCCCGGCGGGGCGGTCCGTCCGGCGATGAAGCCGGCGACGGGCGTCTCCATCTGGGCGTCGATGAACGCGGCGGCCTGCTCCTCGTCCTCGCCGCCGATTTCGCCGCACATCACGACCGCTTCGGTGTCGTCGTCCGCCTCGAACAGTTCGAGCGCGTCGACGAACGAGGTGCCGATGATGGGGTCGCCGCCGATGCCCACGGCGGTGGTCTGGCCGATGCCGCGGCTGGTGAGACTATCGACGACCTGGTAGGTCAGCGTGCCCGACCGGGAGACAAGCCCCACGTCGCCCGCCGTGAAGATGTTGCCCGGCAGGATGCCGAGTTTGGCCTCGCCCGGGGTGATGATGCCCGGACAGTTCGGCCCGATGAGCCGGGTGTCGACCTCTGTCAGCCGCTTGTTCACCGTCGCCATGTCCTGCGTGGGAACGCCCTCGGTGATGGCGACGGCGAGGTCGAGCGGCGCGTCGAGCGCCTCGAAGATGGCGTCGGCGGCGAACGCCGGCGGGACGAAGATGACCGACGCGTCGGCGCTCTCCTCGACGGCGGCGTCCGCGACCGTGTCGTACACCGGGACGCCGGCGGCCTCCTGCCCGCCTTTGCCGGGGACGGCGCCGGCGACGACGTTGGTACCGTACTCCATCATCTGCTCGGCGTGGAAGTTCCCCTCCCCGCCGGTGATACCCTGGACGACTACGCGGGTGTCGTCGTCTACGAGAACGCTCATGCGAACCACCTCGTGGTGAGCATGAGGCTATCGTGCGTGAGTGAGCGAGCGAACGAACGTACGATTGAACTCATTCGGTTACCTCCTCAGCCGTTACCTCGGCGTCGTGCGCCTGCGTCTCAGCGTCAGCCACCGCACGCTGGACCGCACTCTCCAGCGTCTCCTCGACCTGGACGAGGTCGGTGTTCAGAATCTCCATCCCCTCCGCGGCGCGGGTCCCGGCAAGCCGAACCGTCACGGGCTTGGGAATCTCGTCGAACTGTTCCAGTGCTTCGTTGATTCCCGTCGCCACCTCGTCGCCGCGGGTGATGCCGCCGAAGATGTTGAACACGACCGAGTCGACGTTCTCGTCGGAGAACACCAT
>CAYXXM010000097.1:0-7568 GCA_964469085.1 uncultured Haloferacaceae archaeon | reverse complement strand
GAGGTGAAATCCGGCTACGGGCTGGACACCGAGACGGAACTCCGGATGCTCGACATCATCCGCCGGGCCGACGAGCGCCACCCGGTCGACCTGGTGCCGACGTACATGGGCGCCCACGCCGTTCCGGAGGGAGCGGACGCCGACGCGTACGTCGATTCCGTCGTCGACGAGCAGATCCCTGCGGTGGCTGACCAGGACGTGGCCGAGTTCGTCGACGTGTTCTGTGAGGAGGACGTGTTCAGCGTCGCGCAGTCCAGACAGGTGCTGAAGGCAGGCCAGAACGCCGGGATGACGCCGAAGGTCCACGCCGAGGAGTTCGCCAGGCTCGGCGGCTCGCAGTTGGCCGCGGACGTCGGCGCCGCCAGCGCCGACCACCTGCTCCACGCAACACCGGCGGACGCCGAGGCGCTCGCTGCGGCCGGCGTCGTCCCGGTCTTCCTCCCCGCGACGGCGTTCTCGTTGGGTGCGGGGTATGCCGACCCGGAGCCGTTTCTGGACGCCGGGGCGCCAGTGGCGCTTGCCAGCGACTTCAACCCGAACTGCTACTCCCAGAGCATGCCCTTCACCGTCGCACTGGGCTGTATCGGGATGGGTCTGACCCCAGCCCAGTCGCTGCTCGGAGCGACCGCTAACGGTGCCGCCGCACTCGACCGGTCGGCGGGAACAGGAAGCCTCGTCGAGGGGTCCGATGCAGACCTGGCGGTGCTTTCCGCGCCGACGTACGTCCACATCCCGTACAACTTTGGAACGAATCCGGTCGAGACGGTCCTCAAAGGCGGTACCGTCGTCGCCTGACGGGGGCCATGCCGCGGTGTTGTCCGCTCAGCAGCGAGCCGGAACGCCCCGTCATACCTTTGGCCCGGCGGTGCGAATACTTTGACATGCGAGAACGGATTCAGCACGCGCTTCGACGGGCAAAGTTCGCCGCCGCGGGGGCCGCACTCGGCGGTGGCCTCGGCGGCCTTGTCGGCCGGAACGCTGCGAGCACCGGGGCGGGCATCGGTGCGCTCGTGGGCGCAACAGTGGCCGAGAAGTTCGGCTCGGTGACGGCTCCGATACCCGGCGGCGAACCAAGCGAATAGCCCGCTTCGACGTCGGTTATCCCCGAGTCGTCGAACGCGACTGGCCCAGTTCTGGAGCCGCTACTCCCGTGGCGGACCAGCCACTGGACTGCGAAGCCATCACGATTCGACCCAGCGACCGTGACGGTCGGTGACGAGCCGCTATCTGGCGGTTAATCCGGATTTACCGGACGAAAATCGCGCAAACTCCAGCGAAGCGATTCAACCGTTTAACCCCCTGTATCTCCTGGGTGGGTACGTATGACCCGCCGAACCATCATGACGGTCGCGCTGGTCGCGATGCTCGCTATCGGGCTCGCCGCGCCGGCGGCGGCCGCGGCCGCACCGGGCACCGACCAAGTGGACGAATGTAAGAATGCCGACAACGGGTCGAGCGACGGCGGCCCACCCGGGTTCATCAGTGACGTCACACCGGATTTCCTCGGTGACCTGCTGGGCGGGCTCCCGGTGCCGAACTTCGTGAAGTCCGCGTTCGGTGCCGAGACCTGCTAACTGGGCCGTCCTACTGGATTCTCGACTGTTCGGCAGATTTCGACCCCCTGGTCAGCAATTTTCCCGACGAGAGCGATGTGGCTACGGTTCCCTGCCTTGGGAGCGTGAGGCGGGCAGGATGAACACCGCTATGGGGCCGCCCGCACCAGTTCGCGTATGCTCACCTTCATCGGTCTCGGCCTCTACGACGAGCGGTCGGTCACTGTCAAGGGCCAGGAGGCGCTCCGCAACGCCGACCGCGCGTTCGCGGAGTTCTACACGAGTCGCCTCGTCGGGAGCTCCGTCGAGGAACTCGAAGCGTACCACGGCGTCGACATCGAGCGACGTGACCGTGCGGGCGTCGAACGCGAACCCGAGCCCGTTCTCGAGGCAGCCGCGGCGGAGGACGTCGCGTTTCTCACCGCCGGCGACACCATGATTTCGACGACGCACGTGGACCTTCAGCTACGGGCACACGAGCGGGGCATCGAGACGCGGGTGATTCACGGTATCTCCGCCCAATCGGCGGCTGCCGGGCTGACCGGGCTCCAGAACTACCGGTTCGGGAAGGCGACGACCCTGCCGTTCCCCGGAGCTCACGGCGGCGAGGACGTGCCCGCGAGCGTCGTCGACACCATCGCGGCTAACAGAGAGCGGGACCTGCACACGCTGGTCTATCTGGACATCAAGGTCGACGATCCGACGGCCGACGCGGCCGGCCTCGCTGCGGACGAAGCGTACATGTCCGGCGACGACGCCGCCGCCCTGCTCGCTGACGGGTGGACCGACGACCTCGCCGTTGTCGTCGCGCGTGCGGGCAGCCCCGAGCCTGTGGTGGTCGCCGACCGGCTCTCCGCGCTCGCAGACCAGGAGTTCGGCGGGCCGCTTCACCTACTCGTGGTTCCTGCCGAGCCCCATCATCTGGAAGCCGACGCGCTCGAAGCGCTCGCCGGCGCGCCGTCGTCGCTACTGGGGCGGGAGTGAGCAAGAGTGGTTCAGTCGAGACGAGACACAGCAGCTCCTGGATGCAGCGCCGGCGAAGGGGTAGCGAACTGGGTTCTCCATCGGCGCCAAGTGTGGGCAACCTCCGGCAGGGTGTGGGTAGTAGTGGACCGGCAACTGGGTCAGTAGGTCACGACATCCAGCCCGTCCACGTCCCGAAAATCCGAATCGTTCGAAACCACCGGCTCGCCGAGTAGTAACCCGTGAGCGGCGACAGCCGAATCGGCGCCGTCGAGGTTGCTCAGTGTGTCCGAGGCCTCGTGTTTTCCTCGCAGCGTCCCCGCTCAACGTGCCACGGTACCATCTAACTCGGGTACAGTGGCTGACTGTAACACCGATTCGTACGTTCTGCGTATCTCGACAGGGGCTGCGAGTTTCCCGAGCCCGTAGAACAGTTCCCAAACGACGGACGACGGGATTCGCTTCGGGGCTCCGCTGGTGTCGATTTCTACCGCTAGCTCCCGCGCATCAGTATCCTGGTTGGCTACCGAGCCGAGATACTGCGTGTCGAGAATCACGGGAGCTGCTCCTCGAGCTCCTCGCGGGTTCGCTCGTCGGACTCCTCTATCGAGCGCTCCAGTTCGTCAACGCTGGGGTGTTCGTCAGCCATTTCCGCCATTTCGTCCGCGAAGTCGGTTAGCGAGTAGTCGTTCAGTAGCCGCTCGAGGGTCTCGCCAAGCGTTTCGCCCGCTTTGTTTTCCGCCTGCACCCGGGCGTGAAACTCCTCACTCACCCGAATCTGCTTCGTTCCCATACGCCATCGTTGACGCCGTCGACAGATTAACCTACCGCCGGGTGACATCGATTCAGCGAATCAACCGGACCATTGCTACTCGGCCTGCCGGTTCGGCGTTCTGGGCAGGTCCAGCGTCTCCACGAGGTCGTACTCGTCGTTGGTCAGCATATACAGCACGTCCTCGATGATGGTGAGGACCTCCGGCAGTTCACGCACCACGAGATAGGTGACGCCGACGAGCGCGATGACTGCGAGGAGCTGACTGATGATGCGGTCGGAGATGAACCACGAAACCAGATACTCGTCCGAGCCACCGAAGAGGAACAGCACGGCTTCGGGATAGACGTGCAGTAGCTGTTCGCCGAAGGTGATACCGATGAACGTGGTTCGAGCCAGGTTCAGCACGTAGATGATGGGGACCGCGACGCCGAGCGCGCGGAGTTTCCGACGCAGCGGGGCCCGAACGGCGCCGATGAGTCCCGCGAAGATGGCGATGCTCCCCAGCCCTGTACAGGCCAGCACCACGGAGAACTGGAGGGTGTGCCCGCTCGCGGCGACGAACTCGTAGGTGTTCTGGTAGCCCGACGGGCCGGTGATGAGCTCCGGGTTCGATCCGAAGCGGCTCATCAGGAACCCCGTCTGGGCGGCGACGGTTTCGATCAGGAACTCACGCGGCGCCGGTACAGTCGTTCCGCCGACGGTAAACGACGGGATGGTCTCGAACGGCAGGTAGATGAGGCCCATGATGGCCGTCGACCGGGAGAGCAGGAACAGCGTATCCCGACCGTTCCAGAGCAGGTAGCCAGCGTAGAGAGAGGCCGGCACCGCCAGGAGCGCCAGCACCCCCTCGACGTAGCTCTTCTGCGTGAAGGCGAAATGCGGGAAGAGGACGAGCCAGAAGACGGAGAACAGCCCCCAGGCGCCGGTCGGCACTGCCCGTGCGTAGCGGCGGACCTGCCGACCGGTCGACTGTCCGGACGAGTCACGCTCCCTCCGGCGGGAGAGCGTCTCCAGGACGGCGCCAGCGGTGAAGGCCAGAATCACGACCCACGCCAGCGCGTCCGTGAACGTCCCGACCATACCCGTTCCAGGGAGCGCGTGACTAAATCCCTTGCCGTTGGATGAGTCACCCTCAAGCCGGCGCTACCGCTCTGGGGAGGAGCGCTCGAAAGAAGTGATGTGTCGAAAGCCGGCGCGAGGCCGGTGATTTAGCTACTGGTGGTCAGCGGGAATTACTCCCGTCGACCGGCCAGCATCGCGGCAGCCAGCAGGGCGACCAGCGCGACGATGACGCCGAATCCGGGCGTCTCCGTCGTCGTGGTCTCCGTCATCGGCTCTTCCGTGTCAGTAGCCGTCGCCGTCGCCGTTGCCGTTGCCGTCGCGGTTGCCGTCGGAGTCGCCGTATCCGTCGGCGTCTCCGTTGCCGTCGGCGTTGCCGTCGGCGTCGGCGTCGGCGGCTCAACTACCTCACCGGAGGCAGCGACGGTGCCGCCGCCCACTTCGAACGTGTCACCCACCGACTGCTGGGAGAACACGTCGAACGTGACCGACCACGTGCCGTCTGCCTGCACGGTTGCTTCCGCCTGCTCGTAGAACCGCGGCGACGTGTCACCGGTGGACTTCACCGTCACCGTGAACGTCGTCCCGGCTGCGAGCGTCGAGGAGCCAGAGATCGTCTGCCCCTCTGCGGCGAACACGTTCACCGGCGTGCTGTCGAGGCTCGTCGACGGAGCCACGACGTCGAACGTGCTTTCCACGGACGGGTCCGCGTCACCGACCAGCTTCGAGTCGACGACCGTGAACGTCGCCGTGTACTCCTCCCCGGACTTCGCGGAGAGGCCCGACTCCGAGCCACGGTCGAACATCGCGTCCGCCGTGTTGATGGCGATGTAGTAGGTGTCGTTGTCGGCGTCAGCCCACAGCGCCACCGCGTCGTTGTTCATCGACGCCTGGAGGTTCAGTTCCTTCGCCTTCGTGTTGTCCTTGATGCCGCCCGTCTGCGTCACCGAGACGGTCACGTTGCCGGCGCCGATGGTACCTTCGAGGTCACCGTCAACCAGCCCGCCGAGACCGCTGGCGGATACCTGGTGGACGACCCAGTCACCGGAGGCAATCGAACTGTCCTCCGTCAGCGTCGCGTCGAAGACACCGTCCGTCGACGCACTTCCGGGTGCCGTCCAGAGCGCCATCGAATCCGTCGACCGCGCGTCGATGAACAGCGACCCGAACTTCGCGTCCGTGCTGTCGAGCACGGTCGCGCCGGAGTTGTCGCCCAGCAGCAGGGTCAGGTCGTACCCGCCCGTCTCCAGGAGGTTGCCATCGAGGTCCGTCTCAGCGGTACGGAGGTTGGCCGTGTCGTCGCCTTCTGCCCAGACCGTATCTGAGTTGCTGCCAGCCTCGTACGTGTTGAACATGACGGTCGCCGTGCCGTCACCGTCGCCGTCGGTGACCGTGATGTTCGCCTGGTAGCCCGACTGCTCCTCGTTACCGACGACCAGCGTCGCCGTATCGGCACCGTCCTCGAAGTTCACAGTGATCGCGGAGATGTCACCCTGGTGGACGTCGTAGTTCGCCGTCGCACCGAAGCTGACACTGCCCGCTGCAACCGAGCTGACGGTCAGGTCGTCGGAGGCCGTGACGCCGGTGTCGACGTCCTCAGCCTTCACCGTGTAGTTGCCCGGGTCCTGTGCACTGAAGGACACAGTGACGCTACCGTCGCTGTCGACGGTTGCCGTCGTCGAGTCGACGACTGCGCCGTCACTGTCCATCAGCATCACGTCGACATCACGATTGATGTCGTCGGCCGTGACTGTCGCCGAGATGCTGTCCTCCTCGCTGACATCGCCAGCCGAGGCACTCAGACCGAGCTCGCTCAGCTCGACGTAGCCCGTTCCGCCGTTAGCGAAGTCGGCCGAGTAGTTACCCGTGTCGAAGCCGGACGTATCGACCACGAACACCTGACTACCCGTGCCCGTCCCACGCGTTTTGCTGAAGCTCGGGCCGTCGAAGCTGATTTCGGCATCGGTCTGCGTCGCCTCGAACGCCACGTTCGAACCGACGTAGCCCTCTGACGTGCCTGAATCGTCCACAGTGACCGGAGCGAACGTGAGGTCAACGGTGGTCTCGCTGACGGCGTTACTGCTGCCGTCTTCGAAGTTCTTGACCGTGACGTTCTGGACGTTGCTCATGGCCTCCGAGGTGTCGACTACGACACGCGCCCCGGAGGACTTCGTCGAGTTGACCGAGAGCGCGGAGCTGCTGAGGTCGGCGGTCGAGCCGTCCTCGAAGCCGACGACGACCGAGTCGTCAGACACGCTACCCTCGTTGGTGATGTCCTCGGTGAACGCGAGTTCGATGATCGACCCGTCGTCGCTGTCGACGTAGTGGGTCGCCTTACGCAGCGACGGTGCCTGCGACTCCGAAATGGTCACCGCAGTGGCCGAAGCGGTGAACGTTCCACCCTGGGAGTCATTGAAGCTGACATCCGCAGTCATGGACGAGTCGCTCGAGGGGTCGGCGTACGTGATGCTGACATCAACGCCGACGCTGATGTCCGCACCACTGTAGGCCGAGCCGCCGTCGGAGAGTGAGAACGTAATCTGGTCGTTCACACCGTCACCGTCCGTGTCAGACGCCTGGGCGCTACTCGAGATACCGTCAGTGCTGTTCGTCGTTCCGCTATTGACGGACATACTCGAGTAGGCCGAGTCGTCCAAGTTGACTACGACGTCGTCGGTGTCACCGTCCGACGTGTAGTTCGTGATTGCGAAGTTGATTTGCTGATTATTCACCGTTTCGCCGCCGTCAACTGACGACGGGCTTGCCGCCTTGAACATGGCGGCGTCGGTTGCGGCCGCCGTACCGGCGAACGCGACGGTGCCCGCGAATACGGAGAACACCATCAGCGCAGCCAACACGAGGCCACGAATCTTGTCGTTTGTGTCTGTCATAGTTGTCTTACGCACCGCAATCGGCGACCCCAACTTCCCCGCCGGCCTCCGTAGGGAGCTGCCCGACCGTTCGGACTCGACCGGCGATACTCGCTGTTGCCACCATGGGTAGGGGTATTGAGAACTACAATAGCCCACTATAAATACCTTGTGTGGTTGCCGGATGCCGTGTTACCTCATCACATCCCCGCTAACGGGGGTTAGAGCCGTTTCCGGTGAAAACTGAGTATAAATACTTTGTGTAGAAAGGATAGTAAAGGCTTGCTGGCCGTTACCGCGTCACTACCTCCACCTCGTGTCCGTCCTCCGTCTTCGAGAACGCGTAGT
>CAYXXM010000096.1:0-7618 GCA_964469085.1 uncultured Haloferacaceae archaeon | reverse complement strand
TGCCTGTGGCTGGAGCGCGCAAAAGCACTTCGCCATTGGCGACCTGCCGCGATGGAAACGTTAATCTCGAAGAGCCTATAGTCGAAACCATGGCGAACTGCCCGTCCTGTGAACGGGAGGTCCGGAAGCTGGAGCGCGCGTTCATCGACGCCGACTGGGGCGAACCGGTCGTCTGGCAGTGTCCCCACTGTGAGACGATTCTCGGGATGACCGATACCGCGACCCACGGGTAGGGGACCGGTCGCTCCGGCGGGTCACCGGGTCCTGCCCCGGATCAGTCCTCGTCGGGGTCCTCGCCTCTGGCGCGCTTGTACATCGCCAGGGCCTGCTCCCGGCGCTCGCTGTGATTCACGATCGGGTCGGGATACCCGGGTGCCAGGTCCGCCCGCTCCTCGTCGCTCAGGCTCGGCCAGCCGTGGATGGCGTCGGCGTCGACGCCGCGGAGTTCGGGCACGTACTCCCGGATGTACGCGGCCTCGGGGTCGTAGCGTTCGCCCTGCGTGGTGGGGTTGAAGATACGGAAGTACGGCTGTGCGTCAGTGCCCGTCGAGGCCGCCCACTGCCAGCCGCCGTTGTCGTTGGCGGTGTCGTGATCCGCCAGCGTGTCTCGGAAGTGGGCGTAGCCAGCACGCCAGTCCTGCAACAGGTCCTTCGTGAGAAACGAGGCGACAATCATCCGCAGGCGGTTGTGCATCCACGCCTCCTCGCGGAGCTGTCGCATCCCGGCGTCGACGATGGGGTAGCCGGTCTGGCCGGCCTTCCACGCCGCGAGTTCCGCGTCGTCCTCGCGCCAGTCGATGGCCGCCTCGTACTGCTTGAAGTTCTCCGTCACCACCTCCGGGTTGAAGAAGAGCACCTGCGTGTAGAACTCCCGCCAGGCGAGCTGGGACTGGAACGTCTCGACGCTCTTCTGGGCCGGATCTCCGTCAGTCGCCGCGTCGCGCTCCGCTGCCTCGTCCATCGCCGACACTGTCGCCGCGTACACCTCCCGCAGACCGATGGTCCCGAATCGGAGATGCGGCGAGAGCCGGGAACTCCCCGCTCTTGCGGGATACTCTCGGTCCTCCTCGTACCGGAAAATGGGCTCCTCGCAGAACGTTTCGAGGCGCTCGCGGGCGGCCTGGGTGCCGGGCGCCTGCACGTCCGCCTCGGGGTCCGCGAAGCCGAGGTCGTCGATGCTCGGCAGGGCCGAGCGAACTGCCTCGTCGAGTTCTTCGTTCTCCGCAGCCAGCGCCTCGGCGGATACCGCCCCGGCGTCAGCGAGATTCTCGGGTTGGGGCGCCGCGACGGGGGCTGGTTTCTCCCGGTCGCGCCACTTCTTCCAGAAGTAGGTGTAGACCTGGTAGGGCTCTCCCTCGTTCGTGCGGATGGTTCCGGGTTCGTGGAGCAGGCTGTCGTGGTGGGTTTCGCGGCTGACGTCACTGTCGTCCAGCGCCAGGCGAACCCGTGCATCGCGTTCCCGGGAGAGCCCCGAGTAGTCCTCGTTCCAGTGCACGACATCCACATCCAGCGCCGACGCGAGCGCGGAGAGGACCTCGGCGGGGTCGCCGCGGGCGACGACGAGGTCGCTCCCCAACCCGCGGTAGCGCTCTCTGAGCGCCGCCAGCGAGCCGAGCATGAACCGGACTCGCGGGTTGCTGCCGTGTTCGAGCACGTCGTCGTCGAAGACGAACACGGGAATCGCCAGCCCCGGACCGTCGGCGGCCGCAGAGAGGCCCCGGTTATCCTCCACGCGGAGATCCCGCCGGTGCCAGAACAGCTGCATAGATTTCGATGTGGTGGCGACGCCCTGAAACTGCCGGTCACGGCATCGGAACGCATCCGAGCGGAGCGCCGAAACCCGCCACTGGCCCAGCCGACAACGCTTTGCGCCGTCCCCGACAGCCCGAGGCATGGACGCCGCAACTGAACTGTCGCTACCCGTGGCTGCCCAGCCGTCTCTGGACGCTATCGTCTCGCTGGCCGTCGACGCCGAGGCCGCGGGCTACGAACGCGTCTGGCTCCCGGAAACGTGGGGGCGGGATGCCGTCTCGACCCTTTCCCTCGCCGCCGAGCGCACCGAGTCGGTCGGACTCGGGACCAGCATCGTCAACGTGTTCTCCCGCTCGCCCGCGCTGCTGGGCCAGACCGCGGCGACGCTCCAGGAAGCCAGCGACGGGCGGTTCCGCCTCGGAGTCGGCCCGTCCGGGCCGGCGGTCATCGAGAACTGGCACGGGCGGTCCTTCGAGCGCCCGCTCCGCCGGACCCGGGAGACGGTCGAGGTGGTCAAACAGGTGCTCACGGGCGACCCCGTCGCGTACGACGGCGACTTCTTCGACCTCTCGGGGTTCCGGCTGCGCTGTCCCGCGCCGGAGCCGGCACCCCCGGTAGACGCAGCGGGGATGGGGCCGAAGGCAGTCGAACTCGCTGGCCGGTTCGCTGACGGTTGGCACGCGCTGAACCTCACGCCGGACGGCATCCGGGACCGGTTGGACGACCTCCGTCACGGCGCGGAGCTGGCCGGTCGCGACCCCGAGGACGTGCGGGTGACGCTTTCCCTCCCCTGCTGTGCGCTCGACGATGCGGCGCGGGCCCGGACGCTCGTCCGCCAACATCTCGCGTTCTACGTCGGCGGCATGGGGACGTTCTACCGCGACTCGCTCGCCCGCCAGGGTCACGGCGATATCGCGGACCAGGTCCACGACGCCTGGCAGGCCGGCGAGCGCGAGGCGGCGGTTCGGGCCATCGACCCGCTGGTCGACGACCTCGCCGCGGCGGGGTCGCCAGATACCGCCCGGGAGCGGCTTTACGCGTTCGGCGACATCGACGGCGTAGATGCCGTCGCCGTCTCGTTCCCGCGGGGCGCCGATACGGAGGAGATTCACGCGACGCTCGACGTACTCGCGCCAGGAGAGTAAACTACTGGGCGTGACCGTCGAGACGTGGTGACCGGTGAGTTCGTCAGCAAAAACCGTTCCGTGTGGATGCCGAAAACCTGCGTGCAGGCTCAGTCGCCGAGCGCGTCATGCATCGCCGGAATCGCGGCGTCGGAGTCGATATTCGCGCCCTGGCGGTCCAGCGCGTCGCCCAGCGCCGAGAGCACGTAGGCGACGTTTTTCGGGTTCGCGGAGTGGCCCATGCAGCCGATGCGCCAGATGTCGCCCTCCAGGTCGCCTAGCCCGGAGGCGATTTCGAGGTCGTACGCGTCCAGCAGGTAGTCGATCACGGCGCCGTCGTCGACGCCGTCGGGCACGCGTACGGCGTTCAGGCTCGGGAGCCAGTACGCATCGGGCGCGTTCATCTCAAGGCCCATCGCTTCGAGGCCGGCCTTCAGCGCGCCCGCGACGCGACGGTGCCGGGCCCAGCGCTCCTCGATCCCCTCCTCGGCGACGAGCCGGAGCGCCTCGCGGATTGCGTAGACGTTGGTGATTGGCGCGGTGTGGTGGTACGCCCGCTCCTCGCCCCAGTAGCCCTCCAGCAGCGAGAGGTCGAGGTACCACGAGCGGGCGTCCGTCTCGCGCCCGAGGACCTTCTCCATCGCGTCATCGTTCAGGGTCAGCGGCGACGCACCGGGCGGGCAGGAGAGGCATTTCTGTGGGCCCGCATACGCAACGTCGACGCCCCACTCGTCGACACGGAGTTCCACGCCGCCGATGGACGTGACCGTGTCGGCGATGACCAGCGAGTCGTTGTCGTGGGCGATGCTGGTCAGTTCCGGAACTGCGGGCTGGAGCACACCGGTCGAGGTTTCGGCGTGGACGAAGCCGAACACGTCGATATTCTGTTCGTCGAACGCCGCCGCAACGTCATCGGGGTCGAGCGGTTCACCCCACGGCGCGTCGACCTCCACCACTTCGCCGCCGGCGCGCTGGGCCATCTCGGCCATCCGTCCGCCGAAGTAGCCGTTTGTCGGAACGAGCATCGTGTCGCCCGGTTCGACGACGTTGCCGATGGCGGCCTCCATCGCCGCCGACCCGGTGCCGGAGACGGGGATGGTCCACTTGTTGTCGGTGCGGAACGTGTAGCGAAGGAGCTCCTGCACGTCGTTCATCACCTCGATGAACGATGGGTCGAGGTGGCCGACCAGGGGGGTTGACATCGCTCGCAGTACCCGGGGGTGGACATCACTCGGGCCGGGGCCCATGAGGGTGCGGTTCGGTGGCGTGAGTTCGTCGATTTCCGGTGGTTCCGGCAGGTCAGACATGGGCAATCGTTCGAGGCCGGTTCGCAAAAAGCCGTGGGAATCGGGTATGGGTTGGCTTCTGGGGGAGTTGGTGCATGGTGTGTAGGTTTGGTTGTTGTCTCCGTATACTCGACGTCATCCGGTTCATCGATGACGACCGCTTCCGGTTCAGCGACAGCCGACGCAACCGCGAAAAGTACCGCGGAGTGTGCCTGCACAATTGGGACCGCAGTGTGCCGGACACAAGGTCCGGCACAGTATGGGCTCCCCGCCCGCTTCGCGGCGACTGCGAGCGCCCGCTGCCAAACCGCAACGCCGCGGCTGTGGCGCGAAGCGGGAACGCCCTTGTGGCGCGACTTAGCGCGAGGGCTAAGCCCGAGCGAACCGGTTGGGGAGGCCGTGTGGCCGCGGAGCGGTAGGCGGTGCGGTCAAATAGGTCAGGCATAGAGATGCTGTTGCTGTACGGACTCTCTCTCGTAATCCTCGAGAAGCGTACCGACCACCCAAAATAGTCTACTCCAACGACTCAGCCAGCTTCTCGACGGGGTGCGGAACCCGCCCGTTCCACTCCTCCCAGTCCGAAAGCTGTGTCCGACACGACGCGCCGGGCGCGACGGGCTCCGCGTCGGTATCTCGAACCTGCGCGAACAGTCGCTCCCCGATCGCCATCGAGAGGTCGTAATGCTCGGCCTCGTAGCCGAAGCTCCCGGCCATCCCGCAGCACGTCGTGTCCAGCGCCGTGACCTCGTAGCCTGCCCTGTCGAGGACCGACGCGACGTGATGGTCGCGGTTGAGCGCCTTCTGGTTACAGTGACCGTGGTAGGCCACCCGCTCGCCGTTCGCGTCGGCCGCGAGTGCCCCCGGTCGACGGACGTCGAGGAACTCACAGAGGCCATAGGTGTTCGTAGCCACCGTCTGGACCCGCTCATTGTCGAGGAGGTCCGCGTACTCGTCCTGTACTACCGCCGCGTCGGAGGGCTCCGCGGTGACAACTGACCACCCATCGGCGACCAGCGGCACGAGTGTGTCCACGTTCGCTTGAGCGCGCTTAGTCGCGAGGTCGAGAAAACCGCCCGAGACGGCGGCCCGACCCGCCGGCTCCAGGCCCTCCGGAATCGCGACGTGGCAGTCCGCGGCCTCCAGCACGCGCACGGCCGCCTTCCCCACCGCCGGGTAGACGTAGTTGGTGTAGGTGTCCGGCAGCAGCACCACCCGCTCGGCGGCGTCCGCGGCGTCGATATGCGGTCCGCGCCGGGCAAACCACGATTCGAACGATTCGCTCGCGAACGACGGCACCGGTCGCTCCGGCGCGATGCCCAGCAGGTGCTCGGCGACGATGCCCGACCCCGGGAGCGACGCGAGCCAGTTCGAGAGGGGTGCGAGTGTACTCCCCCACCTCGCCAGTCGGTCGATATCGGCGAACAGTCGGGCCCGCAGCCCCGGCCCCTCGCGCTCGTGGCGCTGGTGTTTGAGTTCGGCTTTCAGCTTCGCCAGGTCCACGCCGGTCGGGCAGTCAGACTGGCAGCCCTTGCAGCCGATACAGAGGTCGAGAACCGCCTCGTGGAACCGGTCCGAATGCATCTCTTCGTCGGGGAGGTCGCCGCTGATGGCCGCCCGGAGCAGGTTCGCCCGGCCGCGCGTCGTCGCCAGTTCCTCGCCGCTGGCACGGTAGGTCGGGCACATCACGTCCGACTGGGTCGTCCGGCAGTTGCCACAGCCGTTACAGAGTTCCACGAGATGCGAGAATCCGCCCTCGTCCTCGAAATCGAGCGTTGTCGCCGGTTCGAGGCTGGCGTACTCCGCCCCGTAGCGCAACTCTTCGGTCATCTCCGTCGGGTCCTCGTCGCGGAACACCACCGTCCCGGGGTTCATGCGCCAGTCCGGGTCGAACGCCGTCTTGAGCTGCTTGAACGCCGCCCAGAGCTGTGGCCCGTACAGTTTCGGATTGAACTGGGTGCGAGCCAACCCGTCGCCGTGCTCGCCCGAGAAGGAGCCGCCGCGCTCGGCGACGAGGGCCGTCACGTCCTCAGCGATTGACTCCATCGTCCCCATGCCCTCGTCTTCCTTCAGCGAGAGCACGGGTCGGATGTGGAGCGTCCCCGCGCCGGCGTGGGCGAAGTAGGCCGCCGAGGTGTCGTGGTCTGCCAGCACCTGCTCGAACTCCGTGACGTACTCGGCGAGCGTCTCGGGCGGCACGCTCGCGTCCTCGATGAACGGGTAGGGCTTGGCGTCGCCCGAAAGCGACATCAGGAGCGGAATCGCCGCCTTCCGGAGCTTCCAGAGGTCCCGCTGGCCGTCGGCGTCGAACGCGCGGAGGGAATCGAACGCTTGCCCGCCTGCACGGAACGTCTGGTCCGCTCCATCCACTGCGGCTTCCAGGTCGTTGTGCAGTTCCGAGTCGAACTCCAGCATCAGCGCCGCGCCCGCGGATTCGGGAACTGGTTCCGCGTACGCGGCGAATTCGGCGGACTCCCGGGCCAGCCGGAACACTTCGTCGTCCATCAGTTCGACCGCGCTGGCGTCGTGGGCGAGCGCGTCCGGCACCGCCCGCATCGCGTCGAGCAGGTCCTCGTAGAGATACAGCACCAGCGCCGTCTCCTCCGGCACCGTCACCAGCGACACCTTGGCCTCCATGACGACGCCCAGCGTCCCCTCGGCGCCGACGAACAGTTTCGCGAGGTTGAGGGTCCGGCGGCCATCTTCGGTTTCTCCCGCGACGGCGTCGAGGCTGTAACCCGAGACGTTGCGCTGGATGTCGGGGTAGCGCTCGGTGATTTCGACCCCATTGGATTCGACGATGTCGATGACTGTTTCGTGGAGGTCGGCCACCCGCCCGCCGTCGGCCAGCATCTCCTCCCACTCCTCGCTGCCGACGACGATTTCCTCGAACTCGGCGACAGAGCCGTCGGGGAGGACGGCCCTGACGGACTCCACGTAATCGACAGTGATGCCGTAGCGCACCGAGTGGGCGCCCGTCGAGTTGTTGCCGATGCCGCCGCCCAGCGTCGCGCGGTTGGAGGAGGCCGGGTCCGGCGCGAACTGCAGGCCGTGGGGCGCCAGCGCGGCATCGAGGTCGTCCTGGACGACGCCGGGCTGGACCACCGCCCGCTCGGCTTCGGCGTCGATGGCCCGAATGTCGTTCAGGTGTTTCGAGCAGTCCAGCACGACACAGCCCTGTCCCACGGTCTGGCCGGCCAGCGAGGAGCCAGCGCCGCGCGGGAGTATCGGCGCGCCATGATCAGCGGCGACTTCGACGGCGGCGACGACGTCCGCCTCGGACTCGGGAATGACGACGCCAGCGGGGCGGGCGCCGTAGATGCTCCCGTCGGTGGCGTAGAGCACCTGCGCGTACTCGTCGAAGCGGACGTCGCCGTCGACAGCGGCCGCCAGGTCCGCCGCGAGGGCTTCGTGTTCAGGGTCGGCGACGCCCGCTGTCCCGTGGGTCGGAAGCGGCGT
>CAYXXM010000095.1:0-7623 GCA_964469085.1 uncultured Haloferacaceae archaeon | reverse complement strand
CGGCCTCCCCCTCGCGCCGCCCCCCTACACCTGGGTCGCCACGGTCAACGCGTGGAGTGTAACGGTCCGCGGCGAGTACCAACGGTTTGCCGTTCGCGCCCCGGCTGGCGCCCCGGACGGCGGCGGTGGAGTTGTCCGGTACGTCCGTGACGGGTCGACCGTCACGCTCGATGTCGATGGCGACGGAGCAGCCGAGCGACTGGGAACCAACGAGCGGGTCGGCTTCGAGACCGAGACGACGGTCGTTGCGGCCGTCCCACCCGGACCGCCGGGCGTCGGCGACGTGGACGGTGCCAGAACCGAACGGTCGCCCGGGTGGCCCTGTCCCGGGGCCGAGGGGGCTGAAACCTGTGAAGCAGCGGCAGCCGAATGAACCGCTGGGCCGGCTGTCGTGGGCGGACCGACCCGGAGTGACAACCGTTTTGCCCGCCGCTGCCCCAGTCAGAGCCATGTTGTACGACGCTGCCGAGACGCCCGGCGACCTGCGGCCCACCGCGCTTCGAGAGGCGTACTTCGAGACGCTCGCGGCAGTAGTCGTTGACCTCGGCGTCGACACCGTCGTCGGCGGCACGGGACTTGACCGGGCGACGGTAGAGAAAATTGGCAACGGCGAGACGCCCAGGCTCACCGTCGAGGAGGCCGCCGAGATACTCGCTCTGGCCGACAGCGCCCCCACGGCGGAGGAAATCGCCTGGGAGGCTCGGGACCACCTCCTGATGGGAATGACCGCCGCGGTGCTCGACGTAGACAGACTCGCAGCCGATATGGACACGCAGCTCAGCGGAAAGGAGGTCCAGCAGGCCATCGAGGGGCGGCTGCCGACGACGCTCGCCCAGTTCGCCGAGATGCAGGCGTTCATCGACGCGAGGCGCTGATGCGCGTCGCCGTCCTCGGCTGTGGCTACGTCGGTCGCGAACTCGGCCGACAGCTCTCTGCCGCGGGCCACCACGTGACGGGGGTCGTCCGGTCTGTCGACAGCGCGACGGCGGCAGAGGCCGCCGGCATTCGCGCAATCCGCGCTGACGTCACCCAGCCAGACGAGTTGGGGGCAGTACCGGATGCCGACGCACTGGTCTTCGCCGCCTCCGCAGGTCGGGGCAGCGTCGGGGACGCACGGGAGCTCTACATCGACGGGCTCCGGGCAGTGCTCTCGGAGTTCCGCAACCGGTCGGAGACACCCAGCAGACTGCTGTTCACGTCCAGCACCGGCGTCTACGGCGACCACGGGGGTGCCTGGGTCGACGAGGAGACGCCTGTCAGCCCCGCGAGCCCGAAGGCGCGGCTCATCGCGGAGGCCGAGGCGCGAGTGCATCGTGCGGCCCTGGACGGTACCGTCGTCCGGTTTGGCGGGCTCTATGGTCCCGGCCGGTATCGGATTGGGTCGTTCCTTGATTCGGTGACGGCGGGCTGGCGAAACTCGATACACCGTGATGACGCCGCTGGCGTGCTGGCGTGGCTCCTGACCGAGGACTGTGCCCGCGGTGAGACAGTGCTCGCTACTGACGGGAATCCCGTGCGCCGTTGGGAGTTCGCAGACTGGCTCGCCGAGCAGTGTGACGAACCCGAGCCGGAGAAACTGACCGTCGAAGAGCGTGTGGCGCGGGCGGCAGGCTCCCCCGAATCAGTCCGCCGGCTCACCACGGAGAAACGCTGTCGGAACGACCGGCTCCTGGAACTGGGGTACGAACTGGAGTACGAGTCCGTCTACGACGGGTATGCGGCGGCAGTCGGGAGCGATTCGGAGTGATTCACCGAGCGCGACATGGCCGCCGAGGCGGGGTCGTGCTCAGCGACCGGACCGGAGCTCCTCGATGAGCGTGTCGATCAGGTCGCTCTGCCGTTCGAGCTCCGCCCGCTGACGCTCGACCGCGTCGCGAAGGTCGGCAACCTCGGCTGCGAGGTCGCCGGATTCGCCGCTCTTCTCTGGTACTGGCGTCGGCTCGATGGCTGTCCCCGAGTCCGCGTCATCGCTCAGTCCCTCGCCGGCGAGGTCCCCCGAATCTGTACCGGGTTCAGGCTCGTCCTCAGCTGCCTGTTCAGTACCGAACAGTTCCGGCCCTTCCCCGAACGGGGAGTGGTCCTCGGGTTCCTCGTCGACCGATGGGTCGGTTGCCTCGTCCGGACCGAGTTCACGGAACTCCTCGATGTTCGAGACGTCGTAGTACGCAAACAGTGCGTCCTTCACCGCCTGCTCGACGGCGCGGGCGTCCTCGTTCGGCGCCTTGAACCGCTCCTGCCGGTCCTCGAGGCTCAGGACGACCGAGGTCGCGACGTTGCCGGGCTCGAAGGAGAGATTTGTCACGTCCTCGAACGGATACTCCTCGAACTCCTCGTCCCAGACGGACTGGCCGATATGTTTCACGACGCGCTTGCTGGTGATGATGAGGGTAAGTTCCGAAAATCGGAACGTGTGCTTCACGCGTTCGCCCGGTTCACTGACCCCCTTGGCGTCGAGGACGCCCGCGAGCATGGGGTGGAGGACTTCGTCGAGTTTCTCGATGGGGAGGGTGACGCTCTTCTCCCCCTCGATCGGGTATTCGAGTTCGAGCGTCGCCTTCCGCCGGCTCTTCTCGACGGTAATCTGCTCGATGTCGTGGGGCAGTTCGTCGACGGTCTCGTCGGAGAGGAGTCCCTGTGCGCGGTAGATGAGCGTGCGGGTCGGCGTCACGATGAGTCGGTCGTCGCCGCCCAACCCCACCTCCGCGACGGCCTGCTCGCCGTCGAGGTGCTCGGTGACGGTCTCCGGTAAACTCATACAGAGACGTTCGCCTCCCGCGTCATAAATCCGCGTGGCTCGCTCGTACTGAGTCAGATGAATGGGTTTAAGTCCGAGATAGCGGTACGAACGAATACGGCCGGGTGGCTTAGCTGGACATAGCGCCGCACTCATAGGGTATCGAGATTCGGTGCGGTACGCCTTGGAACTGTCCGCATCCCATCGGGGCCCGCCGAGCCTCGGACCTGGGACATGCGGAGATCGCGGGTTCGGAGCCCGCCCCGGCCATTTCGGTTTTCAGGACGACGAGCGAACACCGTGAGCGAGGAGCCAGCCGTATCCCGACGACCAAACCGCCGGTAGGAGCGCCTTTTTTACACCGCCGACGAACCTCCCTCCATGTCCCGTCAACAGCGAATCGACCGAATCAATCTCCGGGAACAACTCGCCGCGGGTGCCTCCCCGGTCGGCAGTTGGGTCTCGCTCGGGGCTCCCGCTGCCGCGGAGATCGTCGGCGACCTCGGCTTCGACTTCGTCGTCGTCGACACCGAACACACGCCGCTCTCCATCGAGAGCGCCGAGGAACTGATACGCGCGGTCGACACCGTGGGTCAGACCGACACCGTGGTCCGTGTCCCAGAGAACGACGAAACAGAAATCAAACGGGCGCTGGACCTCGGCGCCGCCGGCGTCATGGCGCCGCAGGTTGAAACCGCGACGGAGGCCGAGGCACTCGTCGCCGCCACGCGCTACCCCCCGGACGGCGTGCGAGGCATTGCCGGGAGTCGGGCCAACGGCTACGGGAAGAACATCGGGCCGTATTTCGAGGCGGCGAACGACGAGGTGGCGGTGCTGCCGCAGGTCGAAACCGCAACCGGGCTGACGAACGTGGCGGAGGTCGCTGCCGTCGACGGTGTCGACGCGCTGTTTGTCGGACCCGCGGACCTCTCGGCCGACCTGGGCTGTTTCGGCGAGTACGACGCCCCGGAGTTCGTCGACGCCGTCGACCGCGTGTTGGCCGCAGGCGAGCATGCCGGCATCCCGGTAGGGACCCTCGCAACCGAGAACGCCCAGATCAGCATGTGGGACGAGTGGGGGATGGACTTCCTCATCGTCGGCACTGACGTCGGCTACCTCCGGCAGGGGGCGGCGACAGCGAAGGAGTGTTACGACTCCCTACAGGGCGGTGAACAGTAGGGGCCCGCCATCGTCCGGGGCGGGTGAACCTTTTTTGGCCGGTGGACCCCATCACCATGCGTGTCGGCTCTCTCCGTCCACCTGAACCGTGACAAACCCCGCCAGGTCGACGCGCCAGCGGCGTTCACCGCCGCTCAGCCGTTCGACATCGCGCTGGAGAATCACGGCGACAGTTCCAACGTCCACGTCCAGCTCGGCGAGGGGCTCTCCCGCGTCGCGCATCTCGCCACGCGTGAGCAGATGGTCGGCGAAGGGAGCACGAACCACATCCGCGTGAACGTCGACGCCGTCGACGAACCCGTCACCGGGGAACTCTCAATCTCGCTGGGCTACGGCGTCTCGACGGCGAAAACGCAGGTCACCGTCGAACCACCGCAGAGCGAGGAGTACGAGATCACTGTCGACGAATCCCTCGGCACTCCTCAGCAGCCATCCGAATCACGGGCCCCCGAAGTTCGGGTGGTCGCGCTGATGGGTCTGGCGGGAATGGCGCTCATTGCGGCGCTCGTCGTCGCGCTGACCGTCCAGAGCACCGTGGTTCTGGTGGCCGCCGTCGCCGTAGGACTCATCGCCGCGGCCGGGATGGTCGCCGCGCTCTACTGAGCAGCTTTCGCGATATCTTGGGGCTGGAGTAGGTGGCTTTTTCCTCCCCTCTGGACATAGCCGAGTATGTCGATTGCGGAAGCCACTCGCGACGCAGTCCGCCAGCAGCCGTTCCTTCTCGACGCCCTTCGAGCGGGGGTGCTCAACTACACGGCCGCCGCTTCGTTCGTCGACGTGGACGGCGACGAGGACGCCGTCGCGACCGCACTTCGGCGGTTCGGTGCGGAGTTGCCGGCGTTCGATACCGAAGAGCGCGACGCTCCGGTGACTATGCGACGCGGCGTCGGCCTCGAGGATCGGGACGAGGGAACCGACAGCGAACCGCTGCTCTCTGTCGGCGGGACCGTGGTCACCGACGGCGGGTCGTTGACCGCCGTACAGGCGACCGGCGAGGTGGACGCCACCGCGCTCGGGGCCGTCTGTGCGCGACTGGCGGCGGTGGATATCGACGCCGAGGCCGCCGCCGTCGCGGGAGAGAGTCTCGTCGTCGTGGTCGGCCGACGAGACGGCGCGGCGGCGATACGGACAGTAGAGGCGGTGATTGCGAACGTTCCCGGCTAACCGGGGGCGGTGGCCGAAGCCGAGTGGCTGTTCATCCGACGCCTTCAAACCGCCGGGCGGGAAACCACCTCGCAATGACGCTGTCGCTGACCGACACGCTCTCGGGCGAGCGCGTGCCGTTCGAGCCGAGTGACGATGTCGTGTTGCTCTACGTCTGCGGGCTGACGGTTTCCGACGACCCGCATCTGGGCCATGCCAGACTCTGGGCGCACGCCGACATCCTCCACCGCTGGCTGGCCCACGAGGGCTACGACGTCCGCCACGTCGAGAACGTCACCGACGTGAACGAGAAAATCACCGCCCGCGTCGGCGAACGCGAGGAGTGGGAGCGCGAAGCCGATGTTGCCCGCCACTTCACCGACGAGGTGCTGGCGGGGATGCGCGGACTGAACCTCAAACGCGCTGAGGTGTACCCTCGGGTCTCCGAGCACATCACAGAAATCGTCGGCCTCGTCGAGACCCTGGTCGAGGATGGCTACGCCTACGAAGCCGACGGCTCGGTCTACTTCGACGTCACCGAGTACGCTGATTACGGGACGCTCTCGAACCTCGACCGCGAGTCGATGGAGAGCCAGGGTGACCCCGAGGAGCGCAGCGAGAAGCGCAACCCCGCGGACTTCGCGCTCTGGAAAGCCGGCGGCGTCAGCGAGGCCGCCGTCGAGGAACACCGGAAGGCGGATAGCGACCAGAGCCACGACCACTCCACCGGCAAAACCTGGGAGTCGCCGTGGGGCGCGGGGCGTCCTGGCTGGCACATCGAGTGTTCGGCCATGGCGATGGGCCACCTGGGCGAAACGCTGGACATCCACATGGGCGGGGAGGACCTCGTGTTCCCTCACCACGAGAACGAAATCGCCCAGAGCGAGGCGGCGACCGGCCAGGAATTCGCGAACCACTGGCTTCACGTGGGCTTCTTGCAGGCCGGCGAAGAGAAGATGTCCTCATCGCTGGGGAACTTCTTCACCGTCGCCGACGCGCTCCGGGAGTACGGCCCGAACGTGCTTCGGACGTTCTACGCCTCCGCGGAGTACCGCTCCCAGCAGGCCTACACGGAGGAGACCATCGTCGAGGCCCGGCGGCGCTGGGAGCGACTGGAGCGAGCCTACGAGACGGCCGTCGCGCACGCCGACAGCGCCGACGCGCTGACCAACGTCGAGGACGGCGTGTTCCGCGACGCTGTCGCCGCCGCCCGCGGCGGGTTCTCCACGGCGATGAACGACGACCTCAACGCCCGCGAGGCAATGGCCGAACTGCTCGAGGTCGCGGCCGCCGTCAACCGCCACGTCGACGACCACGAGTCCTACGACTACCGGGCGCTCCGGGACGCCATCGAGTTCTTCGAGGAGTACGGCGAGGGCGTCTTCGGCCTGCAGTTCGGCGAGGCGACGGAGGGGGAGGCCGAAATCGCCGAGGATCTGGTAGAACTGGTGCTGGACCTCCGGGAGGCAGAACGCGAGGCCGGGAACTACGAGCGCGCCGACGAACTCCGGGACCGCCTGGAGGCACTCGGCGTCGAGGTGGAGGACAGTGACGAGGGGCCGACCTACCGGTTCGACTGACTGTGACCGGGTTCGTGGGACGTCCGGCGCGCTTGTGACCAGAACTTCCGGCGCGTCGGTGGTAACCAGTACCTACGGTGCGTCGCTGGTGAACAGCTCCGTGTCGTCGGGAATCTCGAACAGCCCGAACCGCACGCCGGCGTCGAGCCAGCCGTAGCCGTACGAGAACGACGCGAGTGCGTTCACGGGGTCGTCCTCATCCCGGAAGTGGCGACCGTCCGCGAGGTAGGAGTCGGCCATCTCGTACGTTTCGGCGGCGGCCTCGCCGAGCGGGGTGTCCGGCGGCGCCACCGGGTGGGCGGCGTCGAGCGCCTCGGCGAGCAGGTCACCGTAGCGGTCGGTCTTCTCCTCCAGGTCGGCGGGCATGGGAGCGGTGTCGGGCCGTCGGGCGGTAAGGCTGTCGGACCGGCAGTTGTGTGCGCCGATGGCCACGCAGCACAACCTACAAACCCCACAGTCTCGTAGCCGGACTCATGAGTAATCACGTCGAGGAGGCGGCCGAACACCGTCGCCTCATCGTCGCCGGCACTGGGATTGCGGGGCTGACAGCGGCCATCTACGCCGGCCGGTCGAACAACGAGCCACTGGTGCTCGAGGGTGACGAACCGGGCGGGCAGCTCACGCTCACGACCGAGGTCGACAACTACCCCGGCTTCCCCGAGGGAATCTCCGGGCCGGAGCTGGTGAACAAGATGAAGGAGCAGGCACGGAAGTTCGGTGCCGAGACGGACCACGGCATCGTGGTGGACGTCGAGGCGCTCGGTGAAACGACCGACGGCGCCGGGACCACACCGTTCCGCGTGGCGCTCCGGGACGGAACAGTCTACACCTGCGACGCGTTCATCGCGGCCTCGGGCGCCTCCGCGCGTACCCTCGGCGTGCCGGGCGAGGACGAACTGATGGGCTACGGCCTCTCGACGTGTGCGACCTGCGACGGCGCGTTCTTCCGCGGCGAGGACATGCTCGTCGTCGGCGGCGGCGACGCCG
>CAYXXM010000094.1:0-7704 GCA_964469085.1 uncultured Haloferacaceae archaeon | reverse complement strand
GTCAGTGCTGGGCAGTCCGCGTTCGGCTCCTTCCCCGACGAGAGCTACCGGTCGCTCTTCCGAACAGCCTACGAACGCGCCGTCGACGCCGCGGGCGGCCTGGCGGGGACGGCCGTGGACGAAGCGTACGTCGGCACCCTCGGCGTCGGTGGCCGACAGCTTGGACTCTCCGGACCCGCAATCACAGAACACCTCGGCCTCCACGGCGTCCCCTGCACCCGGGTCGAGAACGCCTGTGCCGCGTCCGGTTACGCGCTGCGGCAGGCGGTGATGGCCGTCCGTTCTGGAATGGCCGACCTCGTGCTCGCCGGCGGTGTCGAGGTGATGACCGACACCTCCTCGGAGGCGACGAAGTGGTGGCTCGGCGTCTCCGGGGAAACCGAGTGGGAGCGAATGGCCGGCACGACCTTCGCGGGGGTGTACGCCCAGATGGCCGACGCCTACCTGCGGAAGCACGATGTCGACCCGGAGGCGCTCTCCCGCGTCGCCGTCAAGAACCACGAAAACGGTGCCAGAAACCCGAAGGCCCACCTCGACTTTCCCTGCTCGCTCGACGACGCCGAGAGCGCGCCGCTCGTTGCCGACCCGCTGACGCTCTATCACTGCTGTCCCACAACCGACGGCGCCGCGACGGTCCTCGTCGCCAGCGAAGCGGTCGCCGACTCGTTCGACGAACAGGTCCGGATTGCTGGCGTCGGCGCCGCATCGGACCGCGTCGGACTGTTCCAGCGCGACAGCTACACCACTGTTCCGGCGTCGACGATGGCTGCCGAGCGAGCGTACACCGACGCGGACATCGATCCGGCAACTGTTCGAGAAACGCTGGACTTCGCCGAGGTTCACGACTGCTTCGCTATCGCCGAACTGCTCGCCTACGAGGACCTCGGCTTCTGTGCCCACGGAGAGGCAGCCAGCCTGCTCGAGGCTGGGGAGACGGAGCTCGACGGCGACCTGCCTGTCAACAGCTCCGGCGGGCTCAAATCGAAGGGCCACCCAATCGGCGCCACCGGCGCGGGGCAGGCAGTCGAGGCGTTCGAACAGCTAACGGGCCGTGCGGGCGACCGACAGATCGACGGTGCCGAACGCGGGCTGACACACAACGTCGGCGGCAGCGGCGGCGCCGCCGTCGTCCACGTGTTCGAGAACGAGTCAGCAGACGACGGGGTGGCCGCCGACGGAGGTGGGTCGACATGACCAGCATCATCGGTGGCGGGGTCTACGTCCCCCGGTATCGCATCACTGCCGAGACCATCGCCGACGCCTGGGGCCGGTTCCAGGCCGCGGGCATCAGCGAAAAGCGTGTCGCAGGTGCCGACGAGGACGCGCTGACCATGGGCGCCGCCGCGGCACGACGGGCCATCGACGCCGCGGGGACCGAGGCCGGCAGTATCGGGACCATCGCGTTCGCGACCACGACCCCCCCACTTGCGGAAGGGGAGCTGGCCCCCAGGCTTTCGGCATTTCTGGGCGTCGACGACGCCGTCACTCGGACTCTCTCCGGGTCGACACGCGCGGGGACACAGGCGTTGCTCGCGGCAGCCAGTGCGGGCGCCACGAACGATGCGGCGTTCCCGGCACTCGTCGTCGCGGCCGATTCGCCGAAGGGCGAACCCAACAGCCCGGTTGAACATGCTGCCGGTGCTGGCGCCGTGGCGCTGGTTCTCGACGAGGCCCAAACAGGTGGCGCGACGCTATCGGGGCGCGCGGAGTACTCGGCAGATTACCCCGGGACACGGTTCCGGCAGGCCGGTGATGACGTCGTCGAGAAGCTCGGTATCACCAGCTACGACAGGCAAGCCTATCGGGAATGCGTGACGGGCGCCGTCGACAGACTGGATACTGCGAGCGATTTGGACGACGTGGACGCGGTCGCGCTCCAGGCACCAAACGGAACGCTGCCGGGCCGGGCCGCACGCGCGCTCGACGTGGACGCAGCGGTCCGTACAGTCGCCGAGGAGCGTGGAGACCTCGGAGCTGCCTCGGCGCTCGCCGCGCTCGCACGGGTGCTGGACCAGGACGGAGAGCGCGCCCTCGCTGTGGGCTACGGGTCCGGGGCTGCCGCCGATGCCGTATTAGTCGACGGCCGGGCACCGGTCGTCTCCAATGCCGACCGGGAATCCGAGCGGATTGATTACCCGACGTACCTCCGGCTTCGCGGTGAGCTGAGCAGTGACCCGCCAGCCGGCGGTGGGGCACAGGTCTCGGTCCCCTCGTGGCGACGCCAGCGCGGCGCACGCTATCGCCTCGAGGCGGGCAGCTGCCCGAACTGTGCCACGCTGGCGTTCCCGGCGGAGGGAGCGTGTCCGGGCTGTCAGGAACTGGTCGAGTTCGACCCAGTTCGGCTGTCTCACACGGGGGCAGTTGAGACGACGACGGGTGTCTCAGCGGGCGGGGCGCCGCCGGAGTTTGCCCAGCAAGCCGAGCGCGGCGGGGAGTTCGGCGTCGCCATCGTCGCGTTACCGCCTGAGGAGGAGAGCAGCGCCGAATCCGACCGCACTGCCAGCGTGCCGATGCAGGTCACGGACACTGACCCGGCCACCGTGGATGCGGGTGACGCCGTCGAGGCCGTCGTTCGTCGCATCTACACCCAGGAGGGCGTAACGCGGTACGGTCGGAAGGTTCGACCAGTCGAGCAGACGTAGCCGGCCTGCGTTCCCGCCCGAGAGTTCAAGTAGGAAACCGGGGCCAGTCCCGCCATGACCTGAGGACAGTCGTGCGACGGACGAGGCGGGAGCGCGAGGCACGTCGCACGAAAGCCGGGGATGGCGTCCCGAACTCGCCTGTTAGCTACCGTTGGAGCGACAGCCAAACGCTTACCTTCCGCGCCGCCGCGCCCTCGGGCATGAAGCTCTGTGTCATCGGTGCCGGGACAATGGGCCACGGCATCGCGCAGGTCGGCGCAACCGCGGGCTATCAGGTCACACTCCGGGACGTCGAGGAGTCGGTACTGGAGACGGCGATGGAGCGTATCGAGGAGAACCTCGGCGGGGCCGTCGCGCACGACAAACTCACCGAATCGGCGGCCACCGACGCACTGGGGCGGATCGAGCCAACGACGGACCTCGGACCCGCCGTCGAGGGGGCAGACCTCGTCATCGAGGCCGTTCCGGAGGACGAGGAGCTCAAAACGCAGGTGCTGGGCGAGGCCGAGATACTGGCTCCCGAGGATGCGGTGCTCGCGACCAACACCTCTTCCCTTCCCGTAACCAGCATCGCGAGCGCACTCGACGACCCGTCCCGGTTGGTCGGGCTCCACTTCTTCAATCCCGTCTACATCATGGCGCTGGTAGAAGTGGTGGTCGCCGAACAGACGAGCGCAGCGACCGCCGAGTTCGCGGAGGAGTTCGTGGATAGCCTCGACAAAACCGCGGTCGTCGTCGAGGATGCGCCGGGGTTCGCTACGTCTCGACTCGGAGCTATTCAGGGCGTCGAGGCGATTCGGATGGTTCAGGAGGGCGTGGCGGCACCCGACGCCATCGACGACGGGATGGAGCTGGGCTACCGCCACCCGATGGGTCCGCTCGAACTGACTGACGTGGTGGGGCTGGACGTGCGGCTCGACATCCTCCAGCATCTGCGGACGGAACTCGGCGAGCGGTTCCGACCGCCTGCGCTGCTGCGCCGGAAAGTGCGGGCTGGCAAACTGGGCAAGAAACGCGGTGAGGGCTTCTACGTCTGGGAAGACGGCGAAGCCGTCGCCGTGGCGGAGGAGTTCCAATGAGCGACGCGAACAGGACTCGGCAGTCACATCCAGGGCTGTTGACTGCGACCTCGTCGACGCCGAGGTCGGCGACCGCGCGCCACACGTGGCGACGGTCACGATGGACCGACCCGAGGCCCGGAACGCGCTCAACGGCCAGATGCGTGAGGAACTCACGGCGGTCTTCGACGCCGTCGAGGACGACGACGCCGTTCGCGTCGTGGTTCTGACCGGGAGCGAGGAGGCGAACGCGTTCGTCGCCGGCGCCGACGTGAGCGAACTCCGGGAGCGTGGCGTCCTCGAGCAACGCGAGGCCAGCGAGCAGCCACGGGTCTACGAGACGGTCGCTGACTGCTCGAAGCCGGTCATCGCTCGCCTGAACGGCCACGCTCTCGGCGGCGGCTGTGAACTGGCCCAGGCCTGTGACATCCGCATCGCTCGCGAGGACGCCAAACTGGGCCAGCCAGAGATCAATCTCGGGCTCATTCCCGGCGGCGGCGGAACCCAGCGACTTCCGCGACTTGTCGGTTCCGGGGAGGCGATGAAGCTCATCCTGTCCGGAGAACTCATCGACGCCGCCGAGGCGGCGGAGATCGGATTGGTCGAGGAGGCCGTCCCGCCGGAAGCGCTCGACGACAGAGTGGACGACCTGGCTGGACGCATTGCTGAACACAGCCCGCTCGCGCTTGCCCGAGCGAAGGAGGCTATCCAGGCAGCCGCCGAACAGCCGCTTTCACAGGGGCTCGACTACGAGTCGGAGCTGTTCGTCGGCCTCTTTGCCAGTGCCGACACGAACGAGGGCATCGACGCCTTCTTCGAGGACCGGGATCCCAAGTGGACTGGCCGCTGATTCGGGCAGGGTCTCCGTGTGACTTATCCTCGGCGTACGGCGCCTCGGCCACGGAATTTAACTATGAACCGGTGAATACCGGGGTACGATGAAACTCACACGCCGAACTGTCGGGGCCGTTGCTGTTGCAGGACTAACCGGACTCGCTGGCTGTGGCGGCGATGGTGCCACCTCCTTCAGCGCGGACGCGGCGGCGACGTCGACGGGTAATACCGGCTACGAGAAGCAGGGCCAGGAGGAGAACACCCTGTCTCGAGAGTTCGCGGGCCAAGAGGTGGAAGTGACCAACGTGATGACCGAGTACCAGAAAGAAGTCAACATCGCGCTGACGGGGAGCGCAAAACTCGGCGTCTTCACCGCCTTCACGACACCTGAGGTCAACGTGGCCGGCCAGACGTTCAACCCAATCGAAGGCAAGAGTACGGAGGACTTGATGATGGACCTCCAGAGCCGGTACGAAAGTATGACCGATGTCCAGAAACAGGGTGAAAGCAGCCACCAGATGCTCGGCGAGAGCCGAACCGTGTCGAAGTTCTCGGCGAAGATGACGTACGAGGGCAACGACGTGCCGGTGTTCATCCTCATCGCCAAATTCAACCACGAGTCCGACTTCGTCGTTCCACTGGGTATCTTCCCCCAGGAGCGAGAGGACGAGGAGGGGAGCAACGTGCGGACGCTGATGTCGAACCTGTCTCACCCCGCGTAACCGGGTCACAGTTCTGCTTGTTGATTGGCGACGGGGACCTTGGCGTCGGAGCACTCGCCGACGGTCGCCCAGCCCAGGCTGGTCGGCAGAACTCTTCCTGAAGAGGATGACAGCACCGAACTGCATTCGGTCACAGGTTGACACCCCCGCGATAAGCTTTATCGGGTGGCGGGCCTTCCTGATTCGTATGGTCGAAGCTTTCGTCCGCCTGCTCTGTCCTGAGTGTAACAAGGAATGGGAATCGAACCCGACCGACCTTCCTGCGTCCAACGAAAACCAAAGCTGTCCGGACTGTCACGCCACTCGTCGACTGGCCCAGTTCATGCGGACGGACCGCGATCTTGAAGTCGTTCAGCAGTTCGAGTAAGGCCGCCGACAGCGGTTCTCGCCGCCCGGTCGCCCGCCAGCCGAGTCTGAATCGCGATATCCCACTTCCCCACCCTACCGGAGTCGTTCCATATGGTCGATCCGTGACTGGACCAGTTCGGCAGTCCCGACGTCCTCTCGGACACGAAGCCCGTCGCCCGCGGCGTCCAGCGCGTCTGCGGCGATGGCTTCCGCCGTTGCGATATCCTCGGCGATGCCGACGACGGCGAACGCCCGCGAGGTGGTGGTGTAGAGGCCGTCCTCACGCGCGTCGACGGATGCGTAGAACAGCAGCGCATCACCGCCGTGGGCCCCAGCGGCCGCCTCGACCGTCGCGTTATCGACGGAGATCGCGGCGCCTGCTTCGGGGTCTGTCGGATAGCCCGCCGGCACCGCGTACTTGCAGACCGTCGCGCGAGACCGGAACTCCGGAACGGGGAGGGGGTCGGCCTGGTGCGCAGCGTCGACGATATCGACGAACGGCGTGGCGAGCAGGGGAAGCACGTTCATCGCCTCCGGGTCGCCGAAGCGCGCGTTGAACTCGACCACCTTCGGCCCCGCGGCAGTCAGCATGAACTGGCCGTAGAGCACGCCCGTGTACTCCGGGAGCGCGTCAACCGTGGCCTGCAGAATCTCGACTGCCGCATCGTAGTCGGCGTCGGTCATGAACGGCAGCGTTCGCTCCGCCGCCGTGTAGCTTCCCATCCCGCCGGTGTTGGGCCCTTCATCGCCCACGAACGCCCGCTTGTGGTCCTGGACAGCGGGGGTGGGGCGAACGGCGCCGTCAGCGACGAACGCCTGCACGGTGAACTCCTCGCCGACCAGGCGCTCCTCCACGACCCACTCCGCGTGGTCGGCGTCGCGGATGTAGTTCGCTGCCTCCTCGTGTGTCACCTGATCACCGGTGACTTGCACGCCCTTGCCACCGGTCAGTCCGGTCGGTTTGACAGCCACGTCTCCGTCGATGCGTTCGACGTAGCTCGCTGCCGCGGCGGCGCTGTCAAACGTCTCGAACTCGGGCGTTCCGGCTATCCCGTGTTCGTCCATGAACCGTCGCTGGTAGCCTTTGTCCGTCTCGATACGAGCCGCTTCGGCCGTCGGCCCAAATGTGAACACGCCCGCGTCGTTCAGCGCGTCGGCGACCCCCGCCTGCAGCGCGGCCTCCGGGCCAACAACGGCCGCGTCGACACCGACTGCGTCGGCGTAGTCGACGATGGCCTTTGGGTCTGTCTCGTCGCCGGTGTCGGTCCCGGCCGCGAGCGACGCGATACCGGGGTTGCGATTGCTCGCATTACCGTACACCTCGCAGTCGGGGGCCAGGGCGCGCGCGATTGCGTGCTCGCGCCCGCCGCCGCCGACCACGAGAACTGATTCGGGCATGGTCGAAGGTATGAGCACAGGAGTGTAAACGTTGTTCTCTTTCTGTTGTTAGGTATCCACGAACGTGGGTATCAATTCCCGATTCGTGCATCTTCATGTACCTCGGCGCAGTACGGGCAGGCATGACCGTGCTCGTCCCCATCGACACGTCCGAGAACAGTTTCCGCGCGCTCGAGTTCGCCGCGGAGTTGGCCGAACCCTTCGACACCGACCTCCACACCGTCCACGTCACGGACCTGGAAACGGGGTCGACCGAAGACCTCGTCGACCGCATTCGCGAGACGCTGCGAGACACACCCTTCGAGCACGACCCCGAGGTCATCACGGACAAGCGCCGGTTCCGGGCGAACAACGAGGCGGGGAGGGTCATCCTCGACCTGGTCGAGGACGATGACTACGAGCATATCGTGATGGGCCATCACGGGAGCGGGATTGTCGGTCGGGCGATTCTCGGGAGTGCGACGGAGACGGTGATGGACCAGACGGACGTCCCACTGACAGTCGTCCCCTGAGAGAGCGCCGTCGCTGAGTCTCTGACCTGCCGGGACCACCGCCTACTTCCCGCTCCATTCCTACAGTCCAACCAATGACCACGAGCGGCCGCAACCGGCTGGACGAGGAGCCCAGTCCGTATCTTCAGCAGCACGCAGACAACCCCGTCAACTGGCAGCCGTGGGACGACGACGCGCTCGCGGACGCCCG
>CAYXXM010000093.1:0-7723 GCA_964469085.1 uncultured Haloferacaceae archaeon | reverse complement strand
GCTTCACAGCGGTCAGAACAGCGGTTCCCCCCGCGTCTCGTCACCGAACGCCAGGACGACTACCCCGCCCAGCGCGAACGCGATAGCCAGCGGCGTGATGGCGACGAGAAAGCCCGACTCCACCAGCGCGCCAGCGAGAATCGGTCCGAGTACCGCCGCGACCTTGCCGACACCCCCGGCGAAGCCGTTCCCGGTCGCGCGCGCCTCCGTCGGGAACAGCTCCGGCGTGTAGGCGTAGATGGCGCCCCATGCACCGAGCGTGAAGAAAGACGCCGCAAGCAGCGCCAGGAAGAAGGGCCAGAAGCCCGAGGCACCGGCGCCCAGCAGGGCGACGCCCGGCATCGCGGCGGCGAAGATGAAGGTGAACACCCCCGAGAGCAGCAGGTAGATGCCGAGCGTCGGCTTGCGGCCCCAGGTTTCGACGAGATACGCCGCCGAGAGATAGCCGGGCACCTGTACCAGCGCGATGAGGGTGAAGTAGAGATAGATGTTCCCGACGACACCTGCGGCGCCGACGGTTTGGGGCAGCCAGATGAAGACGCCGTAGTAGCCGAAGTTGATCGCGAACCAGGCCGCCGAGATGGTGAGGGTCCGCGTCCGCAGGTCCGCCTCGAACAGTCGGGAGAACGTCGCCGCTGCCTTCGTCGTCACTGCGTCAGCCGTTATTGGCGAGAACGGTTCCCCGTTGGTTTCGGCGATCTCCCTGATTCGGTCGTTCGCGGCCTCGAGTTCCCCCTGCTGGGCGAGGAAGTACGGCGTCTCGGCCAGCCGGGACCGGATGACGAACGTCAGCAGTGCCGGGAACGAGGCGGCGACGAACAGCAGCCGCCACCCCTCGACGTCGCCGAGAATCGGAACCGCGACGACACCCTGGCCCCCGGGCAGGACCGAGAGGAACACCCACGCCAGACCGACTGCGAGCAGGTTCCCTGCCGGCCAGAACGCGTCGAGGTAGACCAGGTAGCGACCGCGACGGTCTGTCGGGAGATGCTCTGAAAGGTACGAGGTATCCACGGCCAGCGCGCCGCCCAGGCCGACACCCGTGAGGAACCGGAGCGCGAACCCGCCGTAGAACCCGGTAGCGAGCGCCGTCAGTCCCGTGAACACCGAGTAGGTCAGGACGGTCCACTGGAACGCGGGCTTCCGGCCGAACCGGTCCGCGTAGTTCCCCCACCCCCAGTTGCCGATAATCATCCCCATCAGGCTGGCCGACCCGAGCAGGCCGGCGGCGAACCCACCGAGGCCCCAGGCCTCGGTCAGGATGCCGAGCGTGAACGAGATGACGATGACCTCCATCCCGTCGAACGCCCAGGCGCTCCCGCAGATCGCCAGCAGGCGGTGGTGGAACCGCCCGACAGGAATACGGTCGAGAACCTCCGCGACGCCGACAGTCTTCGTGGAATCAGACTCTCCCATCGGTGATGTTGGAGATGAAGAATTCCGATACGGATAAATAGATGTGGTTTCAGTATTCATCAATAGTTTTTGAAGAACTATCTTCTTCGACTGTGACGGTCTCGGGTTCCGCGGAACGACGTTCGTCCGCCAGTTCCTCCAAGACCTTCCGCTGGTTGTCGACATGCCGCTCCTCGCCGGTCTGAAAGTTGTCGTGTTCCAGGTCTGTTCAGGGGTATCGACGCGGTACAGGCGGCACTCGGATGATTTGGCTGCGCCCGACACGGACGGGGATTAATAGCGTTGCCTCACGAGTCGGGTACATGAACACCCACATCGTCCCGGTCGGGTTCGACTACGACCGTCTGATTGCGCCGCTCATCCGCGACCAGTTCGACGTGGACCGCGTGGTGCTGCTTGAGGGCGCCGTGGGGAGCGAGGCGAACGTCGAGTACTCCCGGAGACTCTCGGCCAAACTGGAGCAGGACTTCCGGAACCTGCTCGGCGCGGAGACCGAGCGAATGACGCTTTCGTCCGTCTACGACTACGACGCCGCCTTCGAACGCGCCTACGACCTCATCAACGCCCAACTCGACAGCGGCGGGGAGGTGTGGGTCAACATCTCCTCGATGCCCCGGCCGGTGAGTTTCGCGTTCGCCACCGCCGCCCACTCCATCATCCTCGAACGCCAGGCCGACCGCGAGCGGGTTCACACCTACTACACCGCCCCTGAGAAGTATCTCGAAACCGAACTGGCCGAGGAGCTCCGGGAGACGCGGGCACTGCTCTCGGACATCGCCAATGACGCTGACGTCGACGACGCCGCGGATGGCGATTCGAATAGCGATACCGACCTGGACATCGACGACGAGGCCGTCACCGACCGTCTGGCGGCTATCGAACACCTGCTCGCGGAGTTCGACGAGCGTGGCACCACCATCGGCGCCAAGAAAATCGGCGACAACCACATCGTCGAACTCCCGGTCGCGGCGTTCTCGAACGTCAAACCGTTCGAGGAGGTCATCCTGTTCACGCTGGGCGAGCACGGCGAGTTCGAGAGCGTGAGCGACCTCGCGAAGACCCTCGCGTCCGACATGGACGAGGAGTACACCGACAGTTTTCGGTCGAAAGTGATCTACAACGTCGACCGGCTCGGTCCTGGCGGAAAAGCCTACGTCGTCCAGGAAGAACACGGGAAATCCCACCGCACGTCACTCTCGCGCATCGGCGAACTCTGGGTGCGAGCCCACGCCGACGAGACGCCGAACGAGCTCGGCTGACGACCGCAGCGTCGTCCCGCCGCGTCTCGGTGGACTCCTCCGGATTTCAAACGGTTCCTTCTCCTTTCGAAGTCCTCCCTCGCCCACTCAGAGGATTCCCTCGCCCAGCACGATGACCGAGAGGTTGTTGGCGAACACCGCCAGTCCGACCGTCAGCAGGATGCCCAGCCAGAGTTCGATGAGGAGCCCGTAAATCCGACGGAACCGCGCCGGTGTCGCGAGAAACGTCTCCATCAACCCGTGAAAGAAGCCGACCGCCAGCACGGTGATGCCCAGATGGACAGCGAGCAGCACGACCAGCGGCTCGCCGAGGAGATACGCCATCAGCGGGTTAACCTCGGCCTCGACGCCCGCTTCTGCGGCAGCGTACAGCGAGGTCAACAGGTCGACCGTGAGGAGCAGAAACAGCGCCACGGCAATCCACTCCCAGTACTCGTTCACGCGCCGTCGGGTGGTCTCGCTCACCATGGACCGCTCCTCCGGTCCCGGGTTCCGACTGTCGATCCCGAATCCTCGGCAGCGGATTCATTCCGAGTTGTGTCCACCGCGCCGAACTCGAGTGGGGGCGCGAACTGCGTTCCGTCGGCTCCCGACGGTGACGGGTTCTCCTCGCGCGCCGGCCCGTACCGGGTTTGTTGTGGAATCGGCTGGCTGGCGACTGCCGCCACAGCCTCCGTCGTGTCGAGGTAGAGTCGGCCACCGTCACGAGTCGCGGTGCGCTGGAGGACCCGCTGGGCCGCGGTTGGCGACAGGCTCTCGTTCTGTGACGCCATCAGCGCGATGGTGCCCGCCACCAGCGGGGCGGCGGCGGAACTCCCGTCGAGTTCGCCAGCGGCCTGTGTTCGCGCGCCGTCTGGCGCCGAGATGTCGAGCCTGGGGCCGGCGGAGCTGTACGGCTGTTGGCCGCCGCTCACGGCGTCGGCGGCGCCGACGGCGATGACGTTCTCGGCAGTCGCCGGCGCGACCATCCCCCCAGTTCCGCTCGAGGCGCCGAGTTCGTGCCTGGCGGCGAACAGTTCGATATCGGTTCCGGCGGCGCCCGCCCCGCCACGGATGGCGACGTAGTAGCTACCGCTCGGGAGTGTGGTGTCGATGGCTTCGGAGTGGCGGCCCTCACCCGTCTGGTTCGTCGTCGACTTCGCCACGAGCGTGTCCTCGCCCGGGGTGGTCCGGTAGAGATAGAGGTCGAACTCCGCGTCGCCCTCCCAGTAGAGTCTGAGCGAGGTCTGACCGGCGAGGCTTCCGTTCCCCACCGTGTTGTAGTTCCTGTCAGGCGCGAACTCCACCCAGCCCGTTTCGCTCGCGGTCCCGGCCCAGTGGCGGTCAGCGGAGTTCCCGGCCGAGGTGACGAAGACCACCCCGCTGTCCGCGGCGTCGGTAGCGACGTCGTTGAACCGCGTCATCCCCTCGGGGGTGGCCGGGAAGTAGCTGGCTGCGTCGACGACGATGTCGACGTCCTGGGCCAGCAGCCACTCGACGGCACTGGCGTACCGCTCGGGGGTGGCCTCCCTGCCGACACCGGCGAGATAGAGGTCCGACTCCGGGGCGGTTTTCGTCACGATCTCGGCAACTGCGGTGTCGTGGTCACTCCCGGAGAGCACCGGAACGCTGCCGCCGAACTGCCGGCTCTCGACGACGGCGCCATTCAGCGAGCGCTGGTCCTCCGTGAATCCCTGACCGATGACGCCGACCGTCACGCCATCGCCATCGATGCCGGCCTCGTGGAGCGCGTCAACGTCCGAAAGCACCGGTGACTGTACCGCGTCTGTCCGCTCGCCCGACCGCCGTTCGACGAGTTCATCGGGCTGCTCGCGCTCGAGTTCGCTCACCGGCGGGGTGTCGATGCTCCCGGCACCGGGGAGTGCGAAGGAGAGGCTGCTCACGATTATGACCACGACAACGACGACTGCCCCGTACTGTCCTCTCACGTGACCCACCCCGGTGAACGCGTCACCAGTCCGTCACCACTGTCGCGGATGGTGCTGCCAGGTCACCACGGCGAGCACCAGTAGTCCGCCGACGAGAAACGCCACCGCTGGCGAGACCAGGCCGAGCAGTTCGCCGGTCGTCCCGACTGAATCGCCAACCCGTGGGCTGGCTGGCCCGTCGATGCCGCCGAACCCCGTTCCGAAACCGAAGTGAACGAGCAGGCTTCCGACGACCAGTGCCGCGGCGGCGCCGACGTACTGCCGGAGCGAGTCGAGAAAGGAGCCACGTTCCTCTCTGTCCCCGACACAGACGACAAGCGAGTCGTTGACCGGGGCGTACACCGTCATTTCGCGACCCTTGACGGAATAGCGCGTCTCCGTGGCCTCGACGAGGTCGGCCTCCGAGAGGTTGTTGATGTGGTGGCGAACGTTCTGGAGCGATGTGTCGACGTGCTCTGCCAGCTCTGAGGCGGTCATTGGCTCGCCGTGAAGTGCGGTCAGCACCGACCTGGCAGTGTCCGATGAGAGCGAGGTGATGAGCGTTTCGGCCTCCTCGTCGTCGAGCCACAGCAACCGCGGGGCGTCGTCCTCCGCCTCATCGGCGGCGACAGCGTTTGATTCTGAGGGAAGGAGGCCAGACATGAGTAACTATTACACACCCAAACTGAAAACAGTTCGGCCTGTTTCTGCTCCTCTCCGCAGCGTCGCCCCCTGTCGATGGTTCGGTGGTCACTCTCGCTGAATCCGCAGCGCTCAGTCCGTGACTGATACTGGCTCGCCGGTCGGGATCCGTCCGGCCAGCCAGAACGCCGCAAGCACGACGATAAGCAGTCCGAGGAAGACCGCTGCCGCCGAGAAGACGGTGTCGAACCCGTAGCCGGCGCCCCGGAGCGTCCCCACAATGCCGGAGCCCGTGGATTCGAGCGCGAGCGCGACGCCGCTGAACACGGCGTAGGCGCTGGTGCGGTCGGCCGCCGGCAGCGCGCCGAGCATGTAGGTATCGATGGCGGGGAAGATGCCGTGGATCACGAGCCCAATCAGGGCGGTGACCGTGGTAATCGCGACGAGGGACTCCGCCCACAGGAGGCCCAGCAGCGCCAGCAGAAAGCCGGCGTTCACGGCGAACAGATACGGCACGTGGCTGAGGCGGTCGGCGAGGCGGCCCGAGAGCCAGAACGCGGGGACGCCTGCCGCGAACACCAGCGTCAGGAGCGAGTTCGCCGTCGAGGGGTCCAGCCCTTTCGCGGTGGTGAGATACGGGACGAAGAAGTTGAACACGCCCTGCCAGACCAACCCCGTGCCAGCGACGAACGCCGTCCCGGCGAGGATGACTCGCCAGTGGCCCAGTGCGGCAGTGAACTTCCGCTCACCCGCGGGCGGTGTCGGTACCGTCTCCGGATGGCGCCGGACGAGATGCACCAGCGTCAGCGTCGACGCCCCGGCAAGAACCGCGAGGAACCAGAACGTGTAGCGCCACGATAGCGTCGCGAGCACCGCGACGACAGCCCCCGGCGCGAGGACGGCGGCGAGTTGGCTGGCGGTGCCGTGGATGCCGACCGCCCGCCCCCGCTGTCCCGGCAGCAGTTCGCCAACGAGCGGGATGGCGGCGACGAAGTAGACGCCGGAGGCGAGACCGATGACGAACGCGCCGGTGCGGAGTTCCAGCAGCGAATCGGCCGCCCCCGTCGCCGCCGCGGCCACGGTCAACAGGACGCCAGTACCGAGCACGACCCGTTCGCGACGAACCCGGGTGAGGAGATAGCCGGCGGGGAGTCGCGGCGCCGCCGACCCCAGCCAGACCAGGGTGGTCACCGTCCCGATGGCCGCGGGGCCGACGCCGAACGCCCGCTGGAGCGGTTCGACCAGCGGCGCGAACGCCACCCGGCCGAAGTTGACGAAAAAGACCAGCCCGCAGAGCGTGCCGAAGAGCCGTCGGGTCACGTCGGGACCAGGAGGGCTGTGGGGGCATGCGTTTCGGTCTCCACAGCCCAGACCGCCCATCCACAGCCTCTAAGAGTCCCGGCGCCTCAGGGGAATCCATGCTGGGTGGGAAGCTGGCCGCAACGTCGACGGTGAAAATTGCCGCCGCAGTGGTCGGCGTCCTGACGCTCTCCATCGCCGGGGCGTGGACGGTCGGCGTCATCGGCACGCCGTCGGTCGTCGGCGTCGACAACGCCTTCGGCCCAGTCAACGAGTCGACGACGGTCATCGAGAGCGACGTGATTATCAACAATCCCAACCCATTCGGGGTCCAACTCGGCGGACTGGCCATCGACTACGCCGTCGAGATGAACGGCATCCGGATGGCCACCGGCGGTCGTGAAGGGGTAGACATCGAGGGGCAGGGCAACAGCACGATATCGCTCACGACCCTGATGGACAACGAGAAGCTGCCGCCGTGGTGGGCGAGTCACGTTCGGAACGGCGAGAACACGAGCCTCGTCATCGACGCCTCTATCCGCTCTGAACTGCTCGACCGGACGTTCGAGCCACGGATCAACAAATCCATCAACACGAGTATCGTGTCGGCGTTCAACACTGACGACGACCGGCCAATCAACGCCGACAAACCGGCGCTGTCGGACCCGATTCTGTGGCTGAACAGTACCTCCGGGTCCTGGGGCACCGCGACGAACGAGACGACGGACATCGACATGGCGTTCGACCTCTACAACCCCAACGCGGTTCCGGTTGCGATTAGCAACATCGGCTACGAGATTCGGATGAACAACGTCACGATGGGTGACGGCGAGACCGAGCAGTCCGTGGCCATCCCGCCGGGCAGCACCGAGACGGTGTACGCGACGACGGTGCTCCAGAACAGCAACCTCGACGAGTGGTGGGTCACCCATCTGCAGAACAACCAGACGACGAAACTCGAAATCGAGTTCTACGCCCGGGTCGACCTCTCGGCGGCCGGTGGTGGCACGACCCGCATCCCGCTGGACACCATCGAACACACAATCGAAACGGACATGTTCGGCACCAAGGGCGGGAGCGCTGATAGCGATGGCTCCGCGAACGGCACTGCGACGCCATCGGAGGGGAGCCAGACAGCGACGGACTGCACCCAATCCGGCACCCCATCGCCGACCCCGACGCCGACCCCAAGCCCGACCG
>CAYXXM010000092.1:0-7805 GCA_964469085.1 uncultured Haloferacaceae archaeon | reverse complement strand
TCAACCACATCGGCAAGATTTACAACCTGCTCTCGACGGAGATTGCCGAGTCCGTGGTCGAACAGGTCGACGGCATCCGCGACCTGCAGTTGCGTCTCCTCTCCCAGATCGGCCGGCCCATCGACGAACCCCACGTCGCAGACGCCCAGGTCGTGACCGTCGAGGGCGTCGCGGTGAGCGACATCGAGGCCGACGTCGAGGCGATTGTCGACGAGAACCTCGCGAACGTCACCGACGTGACCCGCTCGGCCATCGAGGGCGACATCTCGACGTTCTGACCGCCGACCGTCGTGCCTTTACCGCGGGTAGCCGAGGACCGCCGGCCGTCGCGCCTTTACCGCCGGAAGCCGAGAGCCGAGCCATGGAGCCGTTCCTCATCGCTGTTCGCCTGATAGCGGGGCTGTTGCTCATCCTCACTAACGGGTTCTTCGTCGCTATCGAGTTCGCACTCACGCGTGCGCGACAGTTCACGGAAGCGGAGTTCGTGGGTGAGGGACCGGACAATGCCGCACTCGTTCGCGCCTGGGAGATGACCAACGACCTGGAACTCTACCTGACGACCTGCCAGGTCGGCATCACCGCATCGAGTATTGCGGTGGGTATCGTCGCCGAACCCGCGCTGGCGGCCATCTTCGAACCGCTGTTCGGGAGCACGGTGCTCTCGGGGCTCGGCGCCGGCGCAGTCATCGGCTTCGTCATCATCAACCTCGTGCACCTGACCCACGGTGAGCAGACGCCGACGTATCTCGGCGTCGAGCGTTCGCGGCTGGTCTGCCGATACGGCGCGACGCCGCTGTACTGGTTCAACCGGCTCATTCTGCCGGTCATCAGGCTCGGCGACGTGATCGCCAAGTGGACGCTCCGCCTGTTCAACGTCGAGATGACCGGAGCGTGGCTGGAGGCCGGGGAGGAGGCCATCGAGACCCGGGCTGAGCTCCGTGCTCGGCTCGGCTCGGTGCTCTCGGAAGGTGACCTCTCGACGGAGCGCCGCGAGGAGGTGATGAACGCGCTCCAGATCGGCAACCAGACCGTCCGGGAGGTGATGGTCGACGACGAGGACATCGTCGCGCTCTCGACGACCGCTGGCTCCGCAGAGAACTTCCGGCGGATGGCGGAGCACCCGCACACCCGCTACCCACTCGTCGGCGAGGCGCTCTCGGAGTTCGTGGGCATCGTCTACGTCCCGGTGCTCACCCAGCACCGCGAGGAGCTCGCCGAGGAAACGATGGATTTCGCGGAACTGGCGGCGTCGCCGATGACGCTCTCGCCGGATGCGACGGTCAGCGACGCCATCGACCAGTTCCAGGTCGAGAACCAGGAGCTTGCGCTGGTGTTCGAGGACGGGGAGGTCGTCGGCATGGTGACGGTAACGGATCTGCTGGAGTCGATTACCGGCGAAATCGAGGACCCGATGGACCCGGCGTAGGCGATGCCCCGGCTGGTGTCGACCCCGACCTCGCCCCAGTTCGAGTGTGATACTCGCGCCGGGCAGTTCGTGAGCCCGGAACGTCGCCACCGACAAGATGTGCTGAACGTGCGAGCCGCTGCGCTGGTCCTCGACGTCGAGCGCCACGTCGGGGAACAACTCCGTCACGGCCGCGATAGAGCCCCAGCTCACGCCGATCGGCCGGATGGAAACACCCATGCCCGACCGAACGGTAGGGCGACCGTGCAGCGCTCAGCGCCGGATACCGTCCTCGTCCGCTTCGGGGAGATTGGGGTCAAAAGCGAGAAGGTCCGCGGCCAGATGCTCGACCGGCTCGGGGACAACGTTGCGGCCGTGCTGAACGACCGGGGTATCCCTGGAACCATCGAGCGTCGCTGGTCGCGGATTCTGATTCGGACTTCCGGGAACGACGAAGCCGGCGGTCACGGACACGGCGACGAAGCGGAATTCGACCCCGACGACGCCGCCCGCGCCGCCAGCGACACGTTCGGTGTCGTCTCGACCCGTCCCGCAATTACCGTGTCGCCCGAGCGTGACGCCATCGAAGCCGCGGCACGCTCACTCGCCCCCGACCACCCCGACGGAGCAACCTTCGCCGTTCGCGCCCGCCGCGCTGGGCCGGCCAAAGCCCACCCGTTCACCAGTCAGGAACTTGAACGCGACATCGGCGGCGTCGTCGGCGAGGCGACGGGTGCGACGGTGGACCTCGACGACCCCGACGTGACCTACCACCTGGAGGTCCGCGAAACGGAGGGGTTCGTCTCGGCCACGGAGTACGACGGACCCGGTGGCCTTCCGGTCGGCACCCAGGGGACGACGGTATTGCTGTTCTCCGGCGGCCTCGACTCCCCGGTCGCGGCGTGGGAACTGCTGAAGCGGGGGCTGGAGGTGCTCCCGGTGTATCTGGACCTGGGCAGCTACGCCGGCGCTGACCATCTCGCCCGGGCGACCGAAACCGCTCGCGTCGTCGGGCGCTCGGCGCCCCATCTCGACATGCGTCTCCGGGTCGTTCCCGCGGGGGACCTCGTCGGGACGCTCGTCGAGGCGACGCAGGCGACGCGGATGCTGTCGCTTCGGCGCGCGATGCTCTGCGTGGCCGAGGCCGTCGCCGAGGACGTCGGCGCGAACTCGCTGGCCACCGGTGAATCAGTCGGCCAGAAATCCTCCCAGACCGGGCCAAACATCCGGACCACCGACGCCGTCGCCGACCGCCCGGTCCACCGCCCGCTGCTGTCCCGCGACAAACCCGAAATTGTCGAGCAGGCCAGGGACATCGGGACCTTCGTCGACGCGACGATGGACGTCGGCTGCGAGCGGGTGGCGCCGGCGTATCCCGAGACCAAGGCGACCGTCGAGCAGGTGGAAGCCGCCGAACCAGAAGACCTGCTGGCGCGAGCGGACGCGCTGGCGAGCGAGCGGTACGTCGTGGACGGGACGGACTGAGCCCAGACGGCTCGGAACGCCGAGCTATCGGGACGTCGGACCGTAACCGACATAATCAGTGCCGATGAGGGACCGCACATGGCGCAGGTCTGTCTGCTCGGGGACGAGCGCGAGCAGGTCCGCTACGAACTCCTCTCGCGGGAGACTGCCCGCGAGGCGCTCTCCACCTACGACCTGCGGGAACCGTACGAGAACACTATCGCGCTGGAAACCGTCTCCATCGGCGCCGCCGTCGCGCTGTTGAACGACCTCAACTGGTACCTTGTCCGGTTCGTCCGGGATGCGCTGGTCCAGTCCGACTCAGTTTCCGAACACGAGTGGCTCTCCCGTGGACTGGCAACGGCCATCCGCGACGGCGACGTCGCCCCCGAGGAGACGGGCGAACACCTCCGGCTCTACGGCATCGAGGAGTCGCGGCTGGTCGACCCGATTCACGTCCGTCGGGAGGACGTGACCGGCGCGGGAAGCGCCGCTGGATGGACCGCTGAATCTGCTGACGAAACCAGCGGCGAACCTACCGCTGACGACAATGACGACCCTACCGCTACCGACAATGACGAACCCTCCGCTACCGGCAATGACGAACCCCCCGCTACCGGCAATGACGAGCCTTCCCCTAACGGCAATGACGATACTTTGGCCGAGGGGAATGGTGTGCCGGAACGCGAGGGGTACGACGACCTACTCGTCGTCCGCATCACCGAGTCGGAGTTCCGCGCGGCCTAAGGCGGCGGAATCGAGGTTCTCGTCGTTGCCCTCACACCGCCATTGGCACTCGCCCTCAGGTTCGACAGCCTCGAACAGTCCGGTAGACATGTAGCGCTCGCCGTCGTCCGGGAACACGGTGACGACCAGCGGGTCCGCGACGCCTTCCTCGACCAACCGCGCAGCGACGCGGCGGGCAGCGATGTTCGCTGCACCGCTGGACTGGCCGACGAGGATGCCCTCCTCCCGGGCGAGACAGCGACACTCGGCCTCGGCCGTCTCCAGGTCGACCGTCTCCACGGCGTCGATGAGCTCCGTATCGAGGTTCGGCGAGACGAACCCGGCACCCATCCCCTGATACTCGTCAGCGCCGCTTTCTCCCGTCGAGAGCACCGGGTTCGCTGCCGGTTCGACGCCCACGACGGCCAGGTCGGGGAACGCCTGCCGGAGCCGTCTGGCGGTGCCGGTGATGGTGCCGCCGGTACCGACGCCGGCCACGAACGCGTCGATGGTACGGTCGCCCACCTGGTCGAGGATTTCGAGGCCGGTGGTCTCGAAGTGCGCCTGCGGGTTGGCGTCGTTCTCGAACTGCTGCATCCCGACGTAGTCGTCGGTCGCCGCCAGCTCCGCGGCACGGTCGCGAGCGGTCTGGATGTCACCGTCGACCACCTCGATATCTGCGCCGTAGGCCCGCATCACGCGCCGACGTTCAGGGGATTTCGACCCAGGAATGACGATTTTCACGTCGTAGCCGCGAGCGGCGCCGACGAGTGCGAGGCCGATGCCCGTGTTGCCGCTCGTCGGTTCGACGATGGCGTCGCCCGGCTGGAGTGTTCCGGCTTCCTCGGCGGCACGAATCATCGACAGCGCCGTGCGGTCCTTCGCGGAGCCGCCGGGGTTCATTGACTCCACCTTGGCGGCGACGGTTGACCCGTCGGGTGCGGCCACCGCCACCAGCGGTGTGCCGATAGCGTCGGTGATGTCGGAATCCATTACCGGTTGATTCCGGTGTCGGACGTAAACAGTTAGCGACACCGCGCGGGTCAGTCCGTTCTGGGGACCCACCTGCCACCAGAAATTTCCCGACCGGGATTCTGGGTGGAGGCCATGAGCACGACCAGACTTTCCGATACCGTATCGTTCACCGCGGGTGCTGCCGCGGGCGTGGTCGCGTATCTGCTGGGCTATCTCGTGACGTACGTCAGCATGAGCAGTTCCGTCGAGGAGCGGTTGCAGGGGTTCAACTTCGTCGCCAACGTGTTCGGCGGGGAACCGATTAGCGTCTGGCAGGCTGTCGGCTGGCTGTTCTACAACGCTCACTTCGTCCGAACCCGGCTCGACGGTGGGCTCGGCCCGGATTCGGAGAACTTCATCGCGGCGAGCGACGGCGGCGCCATCGTCTTGCTGTACCTCGTACCGGTTGTCCTCCTGCTTGCGGCCGGCTTCCTGCTGGCTCGCAGTGTCGACGTCGGCGCACCGGCAGACGGCGCTGCAGCAGGCGCGGCGGTGGCGGTTGGCTATTTCCCGCTCGCGCTGCTCGGCAGGTTCCTCTTCTCCTACGAAGGCTCGATCGCACCGGACCTGGTGACGGCGATGCTGCTGGCAGGACTGGTCTACCCCCTGGTTTTCGGCGCAATCGGCGGCGCCATCGACACGTTGCTCGGACAGAACTGACCGGTACCGCCGTCGCACGACTTATCCCTGCCCACCACCGATATCGGGTATGTCCAACGGCAAGCCAGCAGCCGTGCTGTCGGCGATGCAGCCAGACCCGACGTGGGACGCCGAGTCTTACGATGAGGAGGTGCAGACGCTCGCCCGTAAGGGGCTGACCTATCGGGTCTGGGGTGGCGACTGGTGTCCTGACTGCCGCCGACAGCTCCCGCAGTTCGCCGCGGCGCTCGACGCCGCCGATGTGTCGGCGGAGCGTCTTCAGGTCTATTCCGTCGACCGAGAGAACGGCAAGAAAGTGGGCAAGGGACTGGAGGAATTCGGCGTCGACCGTATCCCCACGGTCATCGTCGAGAACGCCGATGGCGAGGAACTTGCGCGGTTCGTCGAACAAGAATCGAGACCGATTGCCGGCTTCCTCGCCGACGAACTTGACGCCACGTAGCTCCAGCCTGCGACAGCCGCTGCCGTTTTCAGAGGTTCGCGTCGACCCAGTCCAGCGCCGCCGTCAGGTCGTGCTGGGGCGGCGAACAGGTGAACGAGCGGCAGGCGTACACCGTGGGTTCGCCGTCGCGAGCCTCGCGGCCGGCCCAGACCGGCGGCGCCTCCTCCAGTCCGAGGTCGTCCAGCCAGTCCGCCAGTCCCGCCTCCGATGGTGGCCGCCGCGCGATGACGGCGCCGGGCAGATACCGGGACGTGAGCGTGTCGCGCCAGGACACCGGAAGCTCTTCGGCGGCGACCGTCAGTTCAAGCGGCCCGCGCGCGGCGGCGTCCGCGGCCATCGCGAGCGAGACGTGCTCGACCGGGCTCGCCTCGATGCGGTCGGCGTGTGTTGCGAGCGTCTCCCGGGCTATCTCACCGAACGCCTCGTTGGTGAATCCGTCGAGGTCCAGGAGGAGTGACACCGCGGCGCCGACGCTCGAGGGCGTCGACTGGTCGGTCAGTTCCTGGGGTCTTGCGACGAGCTCCTCGGCGTCCTCGGCAGTGAAGTAGAGTGTCCCGTCTGCGGCGTCGTAGAAGCTGTCGACGATGACGGCTGTGAGCTCCAGCGCGAACGCCAGCGGCGCCACCTCACCGGTCGCCTGGTACGTCTCGAACGCGCCGCGAGCGAGGAACGCGTAATCCTCCAGGTAGCCCGATATCGCGACCTCGTCGTCCTTGAACCGTCGAAAGAGCTGCTGTTCCGCTTCGTCCCAGAGCTGCTCCCGGACGAACGTGAGCGCGTTCTGGGCCCGCTCGGTGAACCGGTCGCCGTCCGCGAGCGTGCTGCCGGCGCGCGCGAACGCCGATATCAGCAGCCCGTTCCACCCCGCGAGCACCTTCTCGTCGCGGAGCGGGCGCGGCCGTTTGCTGCGGGCGTCGAAAAGCGTTGCTTCGGCGTCCGCGAGGCGCTCCCGCACTGCCTCCTCGTCGTCCGGGGCCGTCCCAGCGTCGAACTCGGCGCCAACGAGTTCCGCGACCGGGACCGTCTGGTTCAGCACGCTCGTCCCGCCCTCGAAGTTCCCGCTGCTGGTAACCCCGTATCGCTGGCAGAACAGCGTCGCCGTCGGTTCATCCAGCACAGCCCGAACCTCCTCGGGGGTCCAGACGTAGAACGCGCCCTCCTCCCGTTCGGGCTCCTCGCGTTCGTCGAGTCGTGAGGCGGGCGTCTCGCTGCGCGCGTCCAGTGTGCTGAAGAACCCGCCGTCTGGATGGCTGAGTTCCCGACTGACGAACTCCAGGCTCTCCCGGGCGACGTCGGCGTACCGCTGGTCACCGGTCGCTCGATAGCCCGCGAGGAACGCCGCCGGAAGTTCTGCGTTGTCGTAGGCCATCTTCTCGAAGTGTGGGACCGTCCAGTCGGCGTCCACACAGTATCGATGGAACCCTCCGCCGAGATGGTCGTAGAGGCCGCCGCTGGCCATCGCGTCCAGCGCGTCGCGGGCGACTGTCAATGGCTCGCCGTCGTCGCCGTACGCGGCGACGCGGAGCAGGAGTTCCACCCGACCCGGATGGGGGAACTTTGGCCCGCCGCCGCCGAAGCCGCCGTTGACCCGGTCGGCACCGCGGATCGCAGCGGTTGCGGCGTCGTCGAGCAGATTCGTACTGGATTGCTCGTCGGCCGTTGTGGCGTCGTCGAACAGAGCCGTTCCAGGTTCCGCGCCGGCGGTTGCGGCGTCGACGTCCCGGTCGTCCGAGTCCGTCGGCTCTAACTGGTCCCGCGCGGCGGCGGTCCACTGCTCTGCACGGTTCTCCATCTCCTCGCGCTGCTCGGGGTCGCTCCAGGAATCGGCGATCTGCTGACAGAGCGTCTGGAACCCCGGCGCGTTGCGCTGTGGGTGCGGCTCTGGCGGGAAGTACGTCCCCACGTAGAACGCCTTCCCCTCGGGCGTGAGCCATGCCGAGAGCGGCCAGCCACCACCGCCGGTGACGAGTTGACAGACAGTCTGGTAGATTCGGTCGAGGTCCGGGCGCTCCTCGCGGTCGACCTTGATCGGCACGAACTGCTCGTTGATGGTTTCGGCGACCGCCTCGTCCGCAAATGACTCTTCGGCCATCA
>CAYXXM010000091.1:0-7955 GCA_964469085.1 uncultured Haloferacaceae archaeon | reverse complement strand
GCCGCCGAGAAAAAGGCACCCGTGAGCGGTCGAGGGCACACGCAACGAACCGGTTACTCCACGAACAGCCGTCGCTGCTCCGCTCCACGCGAGCGAACGGCTCGAACCACCGCGTAGACAAAGGGCGTGTCCACGGCCGCGACGCCGAGTTTGAAGACGTACTGGCCGACGACGAGTGCGACGATGCTCGGCCCCTGCGGGGCAACCAGCGGCAGCCCCAACTCAACACCGACTCCGACCGCCGGCAGGGCGTAGAAGGCGACGCCGACGAAGATCACGGTGTCGAGCAGTTGACTCGACGCTGTCGAACCGAGGTTCCGGAGCCAGAGCATCGCGCCGTCGGTGTACTCCCGGATGCGGTGGAAGGCGATGACGTCCCAGTTCTGGGAGACCAGATAGGCCAGCAGGCTGCCGACGACGATGTTGGTGCTGGCGCCGAGCACCGTTGCGAACGTCGACGCGAACGCGGGGTCTGCTGCCGGGGCGGCGATGGTGCTCCAGACCAGCGCGAGCACGACGAAGTTCATCACGAAGGCGACGTTGACAAGCTCCTGGGCGGCCCGGCGGCCGTAGAGTTCGGCGTAGCAGTCCGAGGCAAAGAACGTCAGGGCGTACGCCAGTGCCGCGCCCGGGAGGACGAGCGCGGGGCCGGCAGCCGGGAGCGCGAACGGGAGGCCGAACGCGAGCAGTTTCGCCGCCGTCAGCTGTGCGGTCACCAGCGCGGTGACAAACAGCGCAGCGAGCAGCAGGCGGTCGGCCGGTAACGGGCGAGGTTCGCTGCTCATTCTGCGTCGTCCTCGTCCAGGCGACCGTGGCGCTGGTCGATTTCGTCCAGCGTGTCGAGCGTTTTCCGGATGGAGGCCCGGACGGCGTCGCTTCGGTTGACGAACTTCCCGTCGTCGCCGACGTGCTCGTCGAGGTCCGCGAGCAGTTCGTCGGGAATTTCGACTGAAACCTTGGCCATACGCGGTGTTCGACCGGCGGGGGTTACAGCCTTACGTTCGTTACTGGTCGGGGATGAGTGGCTCGTCGGACTTCCCGCGGACGACAGGCTCCGCGAGGTTCCGCCGGCCACCCAGCGTGAGCAGATACAACAGCCCCAGTCCGACGCCGTAGGCCCCCATCAGCGGCACGGTCATCAGGAACATCGTGATGATGTCCGCGGGCGTGAACAGCGCGGCGAACAGCAGCATGGCCACGGTCACCTCCCGCCAGCGCGAACGCATCGCGCCGTATGAGACCCCGGCGGTGTTCAACAGCACCATCAGCACCGGGATGTCAGCGAGGATGCCGATGCCGGCGGTGGTGAAGAAGATGAGCCAGAAGAAATCCGTGATGCGGTAGCTGATGGTCATGTTCGCGGCCAGCGCGTCCTCGACGAGGAAGGAGATTATCGACGGTGCGACGTAGAGATAGCCCACAACCAGCCCACCGAGCAATCCCGCGAGCAGGAGGCCGGCCCAGCCGAAGATGACCTCCCGGCGCCCGCGGACGAACCCCTTGTCCCTGAGTGCGGGCCAGGCGAAGTACGCAATCATCGGGAGCACGACGAGTCCGGCGACCAGCGCCGAGAACTTCACCTCGAACACCAGCGCCTCGACGGGGTGGAGGGCGATGACCTTCGCGGCCTCGCCGGCGGTCTGGCCCGGTTCGAGCACCTCGCTCGGGACCTGCGCGAGAAACCCCGAGTAGACGTCGCCGATGCCGCCGGTGTAGAGCCAGGCGAACGTGACCGCGAGCACCGTCATGAACACGCCGACGATGTAGAACGTCCCGGAGGTGACGGCGTCGAGAATGAACCGGATATCCCGGTAGTAGCCGCCGATGTCCTCCTCGTCCGTCTCGCCGTCGCTGAGTTCCTCGAGGAAGGTGCTCCCCGCACGCTGGGTGCGGTCGCCGACGCTTCCCGGGGCTGTTTCATCGTCCTCCTCGCCGCCGTGGTCTGACGTCTCAGCGGCTTCCTGGGTCTCGTCGAACCGGTCGAGGAGGAGCCGGGCGCGGTGGTCGTCGCCGGCCTCTAGCGCCTGATTGGCCAGGAAGTTCGCCTCGGGTTCGCGCATCGCCGCGAACAGCACCGGCGGCGCGCGCTCGATCTCCTCGGCCGAAAGCCTGCTCACGTCCACGGCCGTGGGGTCCGTGCCAGCGAAATAGCTCGCGAGCAGGTAGTAGGCGCCGACGAACAGGCCCAGCACGAGCAGCGTGGCCGCGACGACGACGAGGATGGCGGCGACGTCACCGAGACCCGTCGCCGGGACCGGCGCGCCGACACCGGCACTCGACAGCAGCGACTCGACGTCGTCGGGGTAGGCGACGAGGGCGTAGCCCAGGCCGAACAGCAGGACACCGAGGCCGGCGACCAGGTTCCACAGCGCGTTCGCTCGCTCGCGCCAGTCGACCCAGCCACGCCCCCGCTCGACGGCACCGACGACGGAGACGGGGGTGAACAGCGGGTCAGTTTCGTGGGGCGGTGGCTCCGGCGCCTCCGGGTCTGGCTCGTTGGCCTCGTCGAACCGGTCGAGGATTGCCTGGGCCTTCACGTGATTGCCATCGTCGATGGCGGTGTCGGCGGCTTTGAGCGCCTCGCGCTCGCTGAGCGCCGCGAACGCCTCGACCGGTGCCGCGCGCACGCCCGCCTCGTCGAGGGCGTCGAGGTCGATACCCGTTGGGTCGCCCAGTTCGGTGTCGGCGTCGGGACCGACACGCTGTTGGAGTTCCCCGTAGGCGGCATACAGCATCCCGACCAGGAGGAGTACCGCGCCGATACCCACGCCGACCAGCAGCGTCGCGCCGTCGCCCATCGGCGGGGCGGTGTAGCTACTTCCCACCGCGGCGAGGGCAGTGTTCGCCGCGTCCCGGCCGCCGGCCCGGAAGAACGCCCAGGCCACGCCGATGCCCCCAACGAACAGCGATGCGAGGAGGTTCCAGTTTCGCGTGGCGACGCCGCCGACGCTCAGGCGCTCGCTCCCGCGACGCATCGTGACGGCGAACTTCGCCAGATAGAGACTGAACGCGTAGAGCACGAGCAGCGGGGCCGCCCACATCACCTGCGTGAACGGGTCGGGTGGCGAGAAGACGGCGCCGAAGACGAAGATTCCGACGACTGCGTAGCGCCACTTCTCGCGGAACTGCTCGTACGGGACGATGCCGGTGTACGAGAGGGCCGTGACGGCCAGCGGCATCTGGGCTGCCAGCCCGAACGAGACAGTCAGCAGGAAGATGAACTGGGTCCACTTCACGATGGACCAGTGGGGTGCAAAGCCGGCGGCGAGCGCGTTGCCCGCGAGGAACTCGAACATGATGGGGAAAAAGAGGAGATAGCCGTAGGCCATCCCGCCCATGAACAGCACGCCGGACAGCAGCAGGATGGCGACGAGTTTCCAGATGGGGACCGGACTCTGGGGCCAGAGGTCGCGTTCCCGGAGTGCGTCCCGGGAGAAGTAGATGAGCGGCGGGATGGCGACGATGATACCGACGACGAGCGAGATCTTCGCCTGCAGGAGGATGACGTCGAAGGGTGTCTGGGCGATGATGTCGAACTGCTCGCCCAGGTTCTCGTTCATCCGCTGTATCGTGATGTTGCGGAGGAAATCCCAGACGGCGATTCTGAGCGCGTAGAACGCCCCGAGGAAGGCGACGAGAAAGACGACGAAGACCTTCTGGAGGTCTTTCTGTGCCGACCGCAGCATGGCCGCGACGGTGTCGCGGCCGTCGGCGAGCGCGCGCTGGGTATCGTCATCGAGCGCGCTGGACATGGCTGCACAGAGCCGCCTGCCAGTTATCAACCTTTTCACCTCCCGGCGGTCGCATCAGAAAAGGCCTATAAGAACGGGCGAGCGAAATCCACCCATGGCTGAGGACCCGGAGCGCGACGCGGACGACGAGGAGTCGTCCGATTCGCCGTCTTCCGGGTCCAAATCGTCCGATGACGCGTCCGATGTACCTACCTCCGAATCCGACCCGCCAGGGGACGAATCTGACTCTCCAACGTCCGACCCCGACTCACCGGCCGACGAGTCCGACTCTCCCACGTCCGACCCTGACCCGCCAGCTGACGAGTCCGACTCACCCGCGGATGATTCCGATTCACCCGCAGACGAGGAACCGACCGACGAGGCGTCACCCGCGACGGCGACTGACGGGACCGACCGGAAAGGCGGGAGTCCGCTCTCCCGAAACGACCGGGGGCGGGCTGACGAGGATGATGACCCCTCAGGCGCCGAGGAGCGCGACGCGGACGACGAGGAGTACGTCGAGGAGTTCGTCGTTCCGGGGATGGAGAGCGAACCGGAGCCGGGGGAGCTGGACGACCAGGAGGTGCCGGACGTCGAACTAATCGACGACGAGGACGTCGCCGAAGACGACGAACTGGAGAAAGCCGCCACCGGCGAGGCAGAGCCGACACTGCCGGAGAACCAGGACGGCGTCGGCGTCGACGTCCCCCAGCAGCCCCTGCCGGAGGACGACGATGGGTTCTTCGGCGGCGGGCCGGAGTCCGACGAGGAGATGCCGCTGGCCGCCCACATCGAGGAGATGATGCGCCGGCTCTCGGTGGTGTTCCTCGTCGCCGGTATCGTGGCGCTCACGCTGCTCGGACTCGGGCAGGTGTACGAGCCCCTGCCGACAGCGGTGGAGCTCATCGACGCGCTCTGGAACAACGCGATTCCGGGCGCCCCGGAACTGGCGGACCGGCGGCCGCGGCTCTACGGCCCGCTCGAACTAATTCTCACGAAGCTGAAAGTGACCGGCCTGGCGGGCCTGCTCATCGGGCTCCCCGTGTTCGTCTACGAGACGTACCTGTTCATGCGACCGGGGCTCTACCGCAATGAGCGCCGCTACTACCTCGCGGCGGTGCCGACCAGTCTCTTGCTCGGGACCATCGGGATGGCCTTTGCCCACTATATCATCATCCCGGCCATCATGGACTACTTCACCGTCTACACGCAGGAGAACGTCGCCTCTGTGGCGTACGGGCTGGCAGAGACGTTCAACCTCATCCTCGTGTTGATGGGGTATATGGCGGTGGTGTTCCAGATTCCGCTGTTCATCATGCTGGCCATTATGATGGGGCTGACCACCCGGACGTGGCTGGAGGACAAGCGCCTGCTGTTCTGGGGCGGTTTCCTCACGGTCGCGTTCATCATCAACCCCGACCCCACGGGGATGACGCCGTTCATCATCGCGGCGACGATGATCACGCTGTACGAGGGGACGCTGGCACTGCTGCGCTGGACGGGGAACTGAGTCCGTCCTCTGACGTCGCGGCCGTGACGTCAACCGCTACTACAGCGGGTTCCACCAGTGACCGGCCTGGCGTCCAGTCAGGGACGTCCAGGCCACCGTGGTTTTTGGTTTCAACGCTTTACGGTGTCTCTACCCGTTCGGTCGGATTCGTGCGGTCTCTTCGATACGGAGAATCGAAATTTCCCACTTGTTGACAGTATTAATTATAAGAATTCGGCCGTGGGGTATAAGGCACGTGACCGAGTTCTTTCGACAGACACGACTGCTGCGGCGAGTGTGAGCACCACGGGTGCCCTTCGCCATCAGGAGTGTCGTTCCACATATGGACTTCACACAACTGTTCAACGACGACCGTGCCGTCTCACCCGTCATCGGGGTCATCCTGATGGTGGCCATCACGGTGATTCTGGCAGCCGTTATCGGCACGTTCGTCCTCGGCTTAGGTGACCAGGTGCAGCGAGACACGCCGCGGGCGAGTTTCAGCTTCGATACCGCGGACGGGAAGACAAACGTCACCGTCACGCACGAGAGCGGTGACTCGATCGATGGAACCAACGTGCTGGTCAAATCCACGAAAAGTTTCAGCTACAATGGAGCCGGTCAGCAGACAACGAGCGTTCAGTGGTCAGAGATCGACGGCGCTGAGGTATCCGCTGGTAGCTCCGTCATGATCACCGGAAACACGACGGCGAATCCGGAACCTCTCAGTGACGAGACGGTCCGCATCGTCTACGACAGCCCCGACTCGGACTCCACCGCGACGCTCGCGAAGTTCGAGGTCCCGTAACGCAGGGCCACCTTCGTTCTTTTTGCAACCCGCATAGCGACACCCCAGCCCACCTATCCCCGGATTCCTTCACAGACCACGAACTCCAGCGCGTTCAGGAGATAGTGCGCGACCACGACCACCGCCAGGCTCCCGGTCCAGACGAACACCGCCCCGAGGACCAGACCCAGCGCCCCCGTCACCACGACGCCCACCCGGCCCTGCACTCCGTGGCCGAGCGCGAACGCCGCTGCCGACGCTGCGACGAGTACCGGCGCCGAGAGGCCGAACCCCGCTGCGAGGCCGCCGACGAGGGCACCGCGGAACAGCAGTTCCTCGAACACGGCGACCACTGGCAGGACCACCAGCAGGAGCGCCACCCAGCCCGGCAGCGTCTCTGGAGCGAGCGCCGAACGGAGGGCGTCCGCGTCCGCCGCGCCTGCTCGGTCCGCGGCGTCTGCGCCCGCCACGCCTGATCGGTTCACGGCGTCTTCGCCCGCCGCGCCTGCTCGGTCCGCGGCGTCTTCGCCCGCCGCGCCTGTTCGGTTCGCGGCGGCGTGACCGCCCAGGCTGACCCGCCGGCCGAGTCGGACCGCCGCGCGGTTCAATGGGCTCAGCCCGACGCCCAGGGCGACGCCGAGGCCGAGTTCTGTCCTCGACGGGACGGCGACGCCGAGGCTCCCGAGCGGAACGTCCGTGTACCAGATCCCCCCAAGCAGGAGAAGCAGCAAAAGCGTCTGCGTGCCCGCAACGTTCAGGAGGAGCACCGCCGTCGACATTGCGTCGAGCGGATTCGCTGGGTCGGATTCCTCGCCAACGCCGGACGAATCGGTTACGGGGTGCTCCCGTGGCCGCAACAGTGACTGTGTGGCTCGAGCGAGCAGCAGAACGAGTGTCGTGATGGCGATGGCGACGGCCCCGAAGGCCGTCCAGTCGGTCACCCTACTGCGGCGTCGGCTCGGAGCCGCCGGCGGTCGTGACCTCGGAGCTCTCCAGCGCCGAGCCGGTGATGTTCTTGAGTCGCGCCACCAGGGAGTTCTTGTCGGCGTTCCCCTCCAGCGCGACTTCGAGCACCTCGGAGATGTGCGAGACCGGGATGATCTCGACCATCTCCTCGTACTCGTCCTCAATCATCACGTCCTGCTCGTTGGCGGCCGGGATGATGACCCGGTCGCAGCCGGCCTTCGCGGCCGCCTCAATCTTGTGGGTCACGCCGCCCACAGGGAGCACGTCACCCCGGACAGACAGCGAGCCAGTCATCGCGAGGCTCTGGTGAACGCCCATGTCCTCCAGCGCCGAGATGACCGCCGTGGCCACCGTGATGGAGGCGGAGTCGCCGTCCACCCCCTGCTGGCCGGTCTGGATGAACTGGATGTGGATGTCCTTCCCGGCGATGTTGGTGTCGGTGAACTTCTTGATGATTGCGGAGACGTTCTGGACGGACTCCTCGGCCATCTCCTTCAACTGGCCGGTGGCGATGACCTGCCCGCCCATCCCCTGCGAGGGGGTAATTTCGGCCATCACGGGGAGCATGATGCCGGAGTCGTCGCCCATGACGGCGAGCCCGTTGACGCGGCCGACCTCGTAGCCCTCGGCGACCTGGAGCTCGTAATCCTTCCGGCGCTCGATGAAGTCGTCGGCCAGCTGCTGCTCGATGGAGCGCGACCGGCCCTTCGCCTCGAGCACGTGCTCGCGGGTCGTGAACTCGGCGTCGTCGGCGCGGGCGATGTCGCCGGCGACCCGGACCAGCCCCCCGAGCGAGCGGAGTTTGAGGGTGAGGTGGTCCTTCCGGCCGGCACGGCGCCGAGCTTCGAGCATCACCTCCTCGACGGCCTCCTTGTCGAAGTGCGGGAGGCGGCCGTCGTTCTCGACCTCCTGGGCGATGAACCGGGTGTACTTCCGGCGCATCTCCGGGGTGTCGCGGATGGTGTCGTCCATGTACACCTCG
>CAYXXM010000090.1:0-8130 GCA_964469085.1 uncultured Haloferacaceae archaeon | reverse complement strand
GGCTGCGCGCTGGACGAGACCATCGTCGCCTGCGGCGTCGACGCCGCGGACCCGCACGACCGCGGGAGCGGGCCGCTGGAGGCGGGTCAGCCAATCATCGTCGACATCTTCCCGCGGGAAAAGGAGACGGGCTACCACTCGGACATGACGCGGACGTTCGTGAAAGGTGAGGCCAGCGACACCGTCCAGGAGTGGTACGAACTGACGGCGGCGGCCAAACGCGCGGCGTTCGCGGAGCTGGAAGCGGGGGTCACTGGCGAGGCGGTTCACGCGGCGGCGTGTGCGGTCTACGAGGACGCCGGGTATCCGACACTCCGGGAGGACCCCGCCGCAGAGACGGGGTTCATCCACAGCACCGGCCACGGGATTGGGCTCGACGTGCACGAAGCGCCGTCGCTCTCGCCGCGAGGTGACGAGTTGAAGGCCGGGCAGGTCGTGACGGTCGAGCCAGGGCTGTACGACCCAGAGCATGGTGGGGTGCGCATCGAGGATATCGCCGTGGTGACCGAGGACGGGTACGAGAACTTTACCGAGTATCCGGAACAGTTGGAGCTGTGAGGATTCGTTGCATTCTGTTGTCAGTCTCGTCCTGGTGACGGTAGTCGAACTCCGTGGGCCAGCATCACCCTGAATGCACCTGACTGCTCGGCTCGCGCAGTAGATTGCTGAACGGGTTCTGGGAGTCGGACTCCGTGGGGTAGTATCACCCTGAAAGCCCCTGACCGCTCGGCTCGCGGGGAAATTCACGGGGTGGTTCTGACAACTGGAGTTCGTGGGCTGCATCACCCTGAAAGCCCCTACCGCTCTCGATGGCTGCGACTCGCTGCGCTCCTCGCTTCGCTGCGTTGCTTACGTCGTCTCGCTCATCGAGAGCGGTAGCCCCTTTCAATCCCACCCACTGCACCGCCCACACTCCTCCCCAGCCGACTTCCTCCCTCGCTTCGCTCGGTCAGTCGTCCCTCACGCCGGCTCGCGCACAGAGGCGCTCGCGTTTCGCGCCACCGCCGCCGCGGTTGCGTTGCGGTTGGTAGCGCGCGCTCGCCGTCGTCGCGAGGCGCGCGGGGAGGGTACGTGGCCGACCGGAGGGAGGCCACGGGAACGCGAGCGGGGAGCGGAGTGACCCGCGAGCAGCGGGGAGGCTATACCGCGCCGGGCCTCGTGCCCGGCGCCATGCTGACGGGTGGGACTGAAAGGGGGCCGTCCGGTCGATCCGGCCCCGGTGACGCAAGGACCGCTGGAGCGAGTGGAACGAGCGACGAGGACCGCAGCGAACCGCGGCCGGTCGAGCGGGCGGGGGCTTTCCCGGTGTTGATAACCCTGTAACCGGTTGGAAGGTCGACCACCTGCAGGCGATCATCCCTATCAAAGAACTCCTGCACGTCTCTCGAGAATACCCGTTCCGGACACCTTATCACCGAACCACTCTCACACACCACCACATGGAGCTCTGCATCGTCGGCGCCGGTGAAATGGGCCGCTGGGTCGCCGACGCCGCCCCCGCTGACAGGCTCGCGTTCGCCGACACCGACGAGGCCGCGGCCCGCGACGCCGCCGCCGCGTACGACGCCGAGGTCGTCTCGCTCGCCCAAGGTACACCCGAGGACCGGACGTTCGAAACCGTCTGTCTCGCTGTGCCGCTTCCCATCGTCGCCGAGGCCGTCGCCGACTGGGCACCCCACGCCGATGAGGCGATGGTCGATGTCTCCGGTGTCATGGGGCCACCCGTCGAAGCGATGTCCGAACACCTGCCCGACCGCGAACGGGCGAGCCTCCACCCCCTGTTCGCCCCACCTCGAGGACCCGGCAACGTCGCGCTCGTCGCCGACGCAATCGGACCCTACCTGGAACCGCTGCTCGACGGACTCCACGACGCCGGCAACGATCTGTTCGAAACCACCCCCGTCGAACACGATGAGGCGATGTCCACCGTGCAGGCACAGACCCACGCGGCCGTGCTCGCGTGGGCGCTCGCCGGCGACGACGTGCGCGAGGAGTTCCACACCCCCATCTCCGCCGACCTGGCCAACCTCGCCGCCACCGTTACCGCCGGCGACGCGCGTGTGTACGCCGACATCCAGGAGCAGTTCGCCGGTGCCGACGCCGTTGCCGCGGCCGCCGAGGAACTGGCCGGGACAGACCGGAAGGGATTCGCCGACCGGTTCGCCGAGGCGGCCAACGCGGCGGAGGCCCGGCGGCCGACCGACGAAACTGACCAATGAGTCTCGACCGCGAGCGCCTCCGTGACACGGTGAACTATCTGCGGGAGGTTCGACCGATCGACCCCGAGGAGATTCAGGAGTACTTCGAGACGCCGCCGCATCCGGCCGTCCTCCAGCAGGCGCTTCGCGAGGAGGCGTTCGAACTGAGACTGGTCGAAAACGAGGACGGCACCTTCAGGCCGCTCTCGGCGGGGCCGGTGGCTCCTCCCGGGTGGGAGCCGGAGGGCCTTCCGGAACGCTACGAACAGGTCCTCGAGAATCGACTGATCGAACGCTTCGGCGCCGACTGGAGCCAGGGCGAGTCCGGCGACGCGCTCCGGAACGCCATCCGCCGTCTGAAGGCCGACTACTACCACGGGAACCCCGTCGAGTACGACGAGACCGCGGCGCTGGGCTACGCCATCTACCACCTGCCGGACTACTACGCCGCGATGGGCTACGTGCTCGATGACCTGACCGAGAACGGCCACCTCCCGCGTCGGCTCCGCGTTCTCGACGTCGGCGCGGGCGTCGGCGGGCCCGCGCTTGGACTGCACGACTATCTCTCCGCGGCCACGGACGGCGAACTCCTCGTTGACTACCACGCACTGGAACCCTCCCCCGCCGCAGAGATACTCGAGGCCCTGCTGACAGAGACGGGCAGGAACTTCAGGACGACCGTCCACCGCCAGCGTGCAGAGGCGTTCGACCCGGAATCCGTGGGCAATATCGACCTGGTGACCGCCTGTAACGTGCTCTCGGAGCTCTCAGATCCCGCGGGGACTGCCGAGCGGTACCTTGATTGCGTCGCTGGCGGGTCGCCGGCAAACGAGGTCGACAGGTCGTCCGCGAACGGGGCCGGCGAGGATGGCGACGGCACGCTGCTCGCGATGGCGCCGGCGGACCTCGAAACCTCGACGGGGCTGCGCGAGGTCGAGCGGGCGCTCGCCCGCCCGGAGTCGGGACCGGCGGTCTACTCGCCGACGCTGCGGCTCTGGCCCGGGGAGACGCCGGCCGACCGGGGGTGGTCATTCGACAGCCGACCGGACGTGGCGGCACCGCCGATGCAGAAACGACTGGAGGCGGGCACGAACGGCGAGTTCGACGACGACGAGGGCGCGTTCCTGAAGACGAGCGTGCAGTTCTCCTACAGCCTCCTCAGGCCGGATGGCGCCCGCCGGGTGGACATCCGGGCGTCGCCGGACCGCCACGCCAAGGCGGCGGAGATGGACCGCCACGTCAGCAACCGTGTCGACCTGCTGACGGTGAAGCTGAGCCCGGACCTCAGTCGGCAGGGCGAGCGGTCTCGGGCGTACGGCGCGGACCCCAATCCGCTGTTCAAAATCGGGGACGGCAGCGAACAGGTCGAGCAGTACGCGGTGCTCACCCGCGAGTCGGAACTGAACCGTTCACTCCGCGAGGCGCCCTACGGCGCGGTGCTCTCCGTCGAGAACGCGCTCGTGCTCTGGAACGACGACGAGGGGGCGCACAACCTCGTTGTCGACGGGGAGACGGTCGTGGAGCTGGTAGCCGCATAGCCTGCCGCCGATACTGGGTTGTCAGTTATAGCTACCTGACGCGGTGTAGAATATGGATCGGCACGGTGGGTAGACCGTTGGCCCCCTGCCCCCGGTTAGCCATCTCGTTGCTCGTCTTCGAGCTCGTTCGCTTGCTCCTGTATTTTGGAGAGTTCACGGACCTGCTCGCTCGCAGATCCGCCGTGGCCCCACCGAACCGAGACGTCGAGCGGAGACGGGACGAAGCCGCCATCGTCATCCGCTTCTTCGGAGTCCTCCGGAGCCTCGTCCGTGACGCCCAGCTTGGCGAGGAACAGCTCCCAGATACTCAGCGCCATAGTTGATGCTAGGGTTCGCCAGGGATTAAGTGTTTAACCACCGGTGACAGGGCGTACGGACGTGAAGTGGGACTTCGGGAAGACTCTCTTCCGCTCAGCCCCGAACGTGACAGAAAACGGGTTCCCGAGGGCGTGATGAAACACTGAATCGGATACCAACCGCAGTTTCGCCTCGTCGAGCGGGGTCCTCGGCCTGTACCGCTACTCCGCCGTCTTCTCGCCGGCCGCCACCGCCACCTCCAGCCAGTTCTCCTCCGGCGGGAGCGGACAGGAGAACGTCTCGCTGAACGCACAGAACGGCGAATAGGCGAGGTTGAAATCGAGCGTCACCACGTCGCCGTCCGCCAGCTCCCGGCCCGGTTCTAACTCCATGTAGCGACCACCGTCGTACGTCTGCTGCCCCGTTGTTTTGTCCCGGAACGGGACGAACAGCGTGTCGTCCTCGCTGGTCTCCTGTCGGTACGCGTGGAGTTCGCAGTTCTCGCCGCGGAGTTCGAACGCGAAGGTAGCGACCCGGAGATAGCGCACGGGTGGCCCGCTGGTGGTCTCCATCTCCACGGGTTCCGGCTCGTCGTGCATCGTCACCTCGGCGTCGACGCGGAACGCCGCCGAGGGCTCGAAGTAGTCCAGCCCGGCGAACTCATCGCGCTCCTCCGGCGGCACCGGTGACTGGGGGTGCTCTCCGAAGAACTGGTCTTTCTCCGCGCGGTTCTCACGCAGGCGCTCGGCCCACTCCGCGTCAGTCTCGCTCATACCGTCCGTTCCGGGCCGACGGGCTTCAGTCCGACGCTCGGCGGTTCGTGGGGACGAGCCAGTCCGATGCTCGGCGCCGCTCAGGACTCCAGGGTCCGGCAGCCACCCCATCGGGACTGCCGGTGGGCGAACAACTAACCCGTGGCTTGCGCTACCACGATTCGATGCACGTTATCGAGTGCGGGACGCTCGTAGACGGAGTGAGCGACGAACCGATCGAGGACGGCCGCGTGGTGGTTGAGGACGGGCGGGTCGTGGAGGCTGGCCCGGCCGAGCAGGTTGCCGTCCCGGACGACGCCGACCGAATCGACCACTCCGGGGAGACGGTGGTTCCGGGGCTCATCGACGCCCACCTGCATCTGTTCGGGAGCCGGTCGATGGAGCCGTTCGACTGGCTGCAGGAGTCCAGCGAACTCGGCACTGCCCGCGCGACGGCCGATCTCCGGAAACTGCTCGGCTCGGGGTTCACCAGCGTCCGGGACGTCGGGAGCGAAACCGGGCTCGGGCTCCGCGATGCGGTCGACGACGGCACCATCCCGGGGCCGCGGGTCTACACCAGCTGGCGCAGCCTCTCCCAGACCGGCGGGCACGGCGATACGCACTACCTCCCCTACGAGTGGGCGGCAAGCGAGCAAGGTGGTGGCGGCCTCGCCGACGGCGCCGACGAGTGCCGGAAAGAGGCCCGCAAGCGAATCCGTGAGGGCGTCGACCTCATCAAAATCATGACCACCGGCGGGGTGCTGAGCGAGAAGGACGCCCCGGACCAGAGCCAGTTCACCGATGCAGAGATTCAGGCGTTCACGGAGGAGGCCCACCGGGTCGGCATCCCCGTCGCCTCCCACGCCCAGGGCGCGCCGGGCATCAAGTCCGCGCTCCGGAACGGCGTCGACACCATCGAACACGGTTTCTACATCGACCAGGAGTGTCTGGAGCTGTTCGAGGAAAGCGGCGCCACGTTCGTCCCGACGCTGGCCATCATGCACCGCCTCGTCACGAAAGGTGACGAGCACGGCGTTCCCGAGTACGGTCTGGAGAAGGCCCGTAATGCCCGCGACGCCCACTTCGAGTCGACACGGAAGGCCTACGAGGCAGATGTCCCCATCGCCCTCGGGACGGACTTCATCGGCCCGGAGCTGGTGCCCCACGGACACAACGCGCTGGAGGCCGAGCTGTTCGTGGACGAGATCGGGATGAGCGAACACGAGGCCATCGTCGCCGGCACCGCGACGGCCGCCGAGACCGTCGCCGACGACGATATCGGGACGCTGGAGGAAGGCAATCACGCCGACATCGTCGCCTTCGGGGAGTGCCCGCTGCAGGACATCGCGAACCTCCACGATCCGAGTACGGTGTACAAGAGTGGGGAGGAAGTGGAGCTCTGACGGGAGTCGACAGCGCGGTGCTAGTTCGTCCGCCACGGGCGGAAGATAGCGGGGCAGGACGGGGAGAACATCGATGCGCCGGTTCGACGCAGAAGGCACAAGTGATTGCTCTATCACGAGCGTGCATGGAGATTCGTCGACTTCCCGCCGAGGAGGCCGCCGTCCGTCGCTATATCGCGGATCTCTGGGTTCCCTACAATCGCGACCTGGAAACGACCGTCGACAGGTTCGCACTCGCCGACGACATCGATATCGTCCCGGAGGAACTCGAGTATCGACTCGACCGCCACGAGACGGAGAGCTACCGGGCGTGGGTCGCCGTCGACGGCTCTCACGACGAGGATTCCCTCGCCGAGACGGATGGTGAGTTCGTCGGGTTCGTCACGACCGACATCGACGAATCGCCGAGCGTTTTCGACCGCCCCGAGCGACTCGTCGTTTGCGACATCTACGTTCGGAAGCCCTACCGCGGTACCGGTCTCGCGCACGAGCTGATCGACCGTGCCAGAACACGGGCCCGTGCGGCCGACTGCGACGAACTCAAACTCGCCGTCGACGCGGACAACGAACGGGCGATGGCCTTCTACGAAAAGCTCGGCTTCGAACCGTCCCGGTACACGATGGTGGCCCGCCTGGAAGACTGACGCTCACGCTTGCGTCGACCGCGCTGCGCGAAGAGCGCCCGCGGCGTCGCGCTCCGAGGGGCGGGTTCTCGACGGGCGATATCCGCCGATCTCACTGGTAGAGGTCCAGTCGGCGGAAGATGGAACTGAGCACCACCGCCACGGGGATGATTTCGAGCCGCCCGACCCACATGTTGATTATCAACATCGCCTTCGCGGTGTCGGGCATCGTCGGGCCGGTGATTCCGGAGTCAAGCCCCACGTTGCTCTGGGCGCTCATGACGTCGAAGATGATGTACTCCAGGGGGTGTGCCGGTGAGAGTACCTTGAGCAGGACGGCGACGCCGATGACCAGGAACGTCATCCACAGGAAGAACACGACGGTCGCCTCCATGTACTCGCGCTGGGCCTGCGCCTCACTGAGTCGTCTATCGCCAATCTCGAGATACGTGACCGCGCTGCTGGGACGGAACACGTCCCGAATCTGCCAGGCGGTCCCCTTGATGAGCGTAATCACCCGGATGAGTTTGAGCCCGCTGACCGTGGACCCGGCCGCAGCCCCGGTCAGCATCCCGAGACAGGCGAGCAGCGTCGCGCCGGCGCTCCAGACCCGTTCGGTCCCGCCGCCGATGGCCGCCGTCCCGAACCCGGTGTTCGACGTCGCGGAGATGAACTGGAACAGACCGATTCTGAACGTCTCTTCCAGGGTGGCGTACTGCCCGTTCGAGTAGAGGATTCCCGTCATCGCGAGCGAGCCAGCGGTGAACCAGATGAACACCCAGCGGGTCTGGAGGTCCGCATAGAGGTTGCGCAGTTCTCCCTTGAAGATCAGGTAATGCACCGGGAATGCGATACTGCCGGCGATCATCACGGGCACGGTCGCGTACTCGATGAGCGGCGAGCCGTAGTGGCCGATGGAGTCGGCGTGGACGGAGAACCCGCCGGTCGCGATTCCGGTCATGCCGTGGTTGATCGCGTCCCAGGGCGGCATCCCGACGAGCAGGAACAGGCCGATGGAGCCGAGCGTCAGGCCCACGAAGATCTTCCAGATCTCCTGGACGGTCGTGACGATGCTCGGATGGATCTTCTCGGAGCGGGCTTCGCTCTCGTAGAGCGTGTAGGAGCCGCTGGTGCCACCCCCGCGGCGGAGGATGGCGACAGTGAGGACGATGACGCCGACGCCGCCAACCCACTCGATGAACGACCGCCACCAGTGGAGCGATCGCGGCAGCTGATCTTCGACAGCCGCCATGGTCAGCCCCGTCCCGGTGAAGCCGCTCATGCTCTCGAACACCGCATCGAGCGGGTTGAGGAACACC
>CAYXXM010000089.1:0-8134 GCA_964469085.1 uncultured Haloferacaceae archaeon | reverse complement strand
CGACGGCGACGAGCGGCCCGTCTACCACCGAACAGTAGAGCGTGCCATCGGCAATGAGCGGTATCCGTAGTCGAGTTTCGAAGGACTGTTCCCACCGTCGCTCACCAGTGGCGGCGTCGAGGGCGAAAAGCAGGCCACCGTATTCTGTCGCAACGACGTCCGCTCCCACCGTTGTCGCGCTGGTCACGACAAACGCTTGCTCGGCGTCGAATCCATGGGTCCACGCGGTGGAGCCGTCGGTGACGTCGATACCGGCAATGCCGTAGCTATCTCCGTCCTCGACGGCGGCGAAAAGGTGGCCGGCGGCTGTTGGGAACGTCTGCCGGTATCCATGGAGCGCCTCCACGCTCCGTTGCCAGAGTTCCGAGCCGTCGGCCGTCGCGAGCGAGGTGATTTCCCCGCCGGCGTAGTCCGCGAGCAGCGTCCCATCGTCCACGCGCCCGCCGAAGGCGTCGCCGCCCTCGACGGCCCACCGCTCGGTCCCAGTTTCGAGGTCTACCGCGAACGTCGTCTCGCCGCTCGCCGCAAGCGCGTCGTCGCCAGTGCCGAGATAGGCGCTTCCCGCGTCGAAGTCGTAGACCGACAACCACGCGTCGCGTTTCGGTGACTCCCAGCGTCTGGTGCCGTCCGGTCCGTACCGCGCGAGACGTTGGCTGCGGCCGTCGAACCCGGTTGAGTAGCCGAGAACCGTAAACAGGTCGCCGGCCTGGGTCTGTAGGTCTCCAACTATCGGAATACCGAGTGAGCGGTGCCAAACTGGGTTGCCATCGGGCAGGGAAAGCGCGGTCAAACGACCGGTTCCACCCGTCTCGCCCGGTTTCGGTGTTGATTCGCCTTCTACGACTGTCCCGACGAACAGTCGCTCCTCGGCGAGGCCCAGGCCTGCGAGTTCGTCCGCGGAGAAATCTACCCGCCAGCGAACCCTGTCGTCGTCAAGTTCGACCCGTTCGGGGGAGGGGTCGGGCGTCGCTGTTGCGGATGGAGATTCCGTCGAGGAATCAGTGGACTTCGGAGTCCTGGTTCTGGAAGTTGTCGTCGCTGTCGGTGAACCAGTTTCCGATCCACAGCCGGCGAGAATAGCCGTCAGTACTGCGAGGAGGGCGCGGCGAGAGCGGGCCATGGGCGGCTATTCATCGGTGGGCGGTAAATGTTTTCAGGCGTCCGCCCCCGCAGCCATCAGCGACGCTGCGCGTTTGGGGCGGTCCATCCCGGCACAGAGGACCAGCACTGTCAGGTCGGTGCCGTTCTCGATCGGCGTATCGCCGCCTCGGACCTGACTGCCACTGGTCGCTTCGCTGACCGTCCGGCGAACGTCGGCGACGGCTTCCCGGTTGAGCCACGCTGGCGGTCCGGTGGTCACGATGAGTGACCGACTCGCCCGCTCCAACTCGCCCTCCAGGGAGCGATGTCGGAACAGTGACCGCTGGACGGCCGTCTCGATGGTGCTGTAGCTCTCGATGCTGTCCGGTGTTCGCTCGCGGGAGAGCAGTCTGTCGAGGAACGAGGGGGCGTCCCGAACCGCCGTGCGTTCGTGGCCGAGCGTCGCGTAGCCGGCATCGCCGAAGGTGGCGATAATCTCGCTGGCGTCGACGACGCTCTCCGCCACCGCCCCGGGGTCGGTCGCCTCGCTGGCGCTGAACAGCATCGTCACCCAGTCGGCGATGGTTTCGTTGGCGGCGGCGTACGCCTCGGCAGCGTCAGCGTCCGGTGGGCGCTTGATCGGCACGTCGAGCAGGTCGTTGTCGAACAGCAGCTGGGCGTCGACGGTCGCCTCCAGTCCGCGCAGGCCGACCCGGGCGTTCGCGGCGACGTCGTCCTCAGTGGATGCGGGCAACACTGTCAGCGCGTAGACTGGCTGCGTGATGACCTCCCGGAGCGCGTCGACCAGTACCGGGGCTGCGCCAGCACCCGCGGCGCCGCCGACGCCGACTGTCACCAGCACGCCAGCCGCGTCGCTCGTGACCGCATCGGCGGCGGCTCGCCGGAGTTCGAGCGCGTTCGCCTCCGCCGCTTCCCGAACGGCGACTGCATCGCCCGTCGAGCCGGCCGTCGTACCGAACGCGTGGCGGTTTGTCTGGTCGATGTCGAGCCGGTCCAGGCTCTCCAGGTCGGTGTCGAAGGCGGCAGTCGCGTCGAGATACGGCCGCTCGGCAGGCTCCGCCGCCGTCAGCCGGTCGGCCAGCCGACAGCCCGCACCGCCGACGCCGAGGACTGCAAGGTTCACGATTGGGCCTCACTCCGCTATGGCATAGATGCTTCGTCGGACAGGGGAGGGCTGTGCGTCCGCCGAGGCAACTGTGCGTCCGTCGAGGCAACTTTGCGTCCGTCGAGGCAATTGTCATCGGCGAGCGCTCGAACGTAATCGAACGCTGACGGCGAAGCTTCTTGGCTTGTGCGACCCGAGACGCCGTATGGAACACGTATCCGTCGACGACATTGATGCGCAGGGACGGGGCGGGAACCCGAATCGGCGTGTGCTCTCGACGTCGCTCGAGACGACTGATTTCGCCATCAACCACTATCACCTCGACCCGGGCGACCGGTTTTCGGGCGGCCTCCACACCCACGTCGACCAGGAGGAAGTGTTCTACGTCATCTCTGGTACTGCGACCTTCGAGACCCGGCCCGACCCGCTGGGGGAGAGCCGGACCGTGGACGTTGGCCCCCGCGAGGCGGTGCGGTTCGTGCCCGGCGAGTACCAGACCGGTGCCAACGAGAGCGACGAACCGGTCGAGGCGCTCGCGTTCGGCGCGCCCAAGGGCAGCAGCGAGGTCCGGGTGCCCGGCCCCTGCGGGGACTGTGGCGCCGAGGCCCTCAAACTCGACTTCGGCAAGGGACAGAACAGCATGGTCTGTCTCGACTGCGGCGCGGAGACGGACGTGAACGTGTGAGGATACACGCTACCAGGCCTCCGTGGCCTGGGACCAACTCCGCCATGGCCTGAGGCAACACTCCTCCATGGCCGAAGGCACCACCCCTCCGCACCCGGGGGAACTACTCCTCCGTGGCCGCGGGCCATCACACCTTCATGGCCGGGGGAGATCAGGCGTCGAACGGCCAGCTCCCGGCGTTGCGCATACCCTCCTCGAACCCCTGCTCGACGGTCGCCTCACGGATGTCGGCGACGGACCTGTGTTCAATCTCCCGGTCGGCCTCGGCCACCTTCGCCGTCGCCGTCGCGAACGCCGCCGAGAGGTCCCGCAGGTCTCGCTTGTCGAGTTTGTCCAGCGTGTCGCCGTGGGTGTGGCCCCAGCCGCGGCCGCTGCCCTCCGATTTCGAGCGCACCTGTGCGCCCGGAATCCCGCGCTGGACGAATGGCCAGTGGTCAGAGTGCGGACGAATCTCGTCGTGGACGTCGATGGGGACGCCGAGTTCCGCGGCGGCCTCGTCGAACGCGTCGCCGATGGGGCCGAAGCCGTGCGTGTAGACATCCAGGTTCCGCGAGTAGCCCGCGCCGTCGGCGTTGAGAATCGCCTTCACCTGGCTGTCCGGATGGGTTTCGACCCAGTGGGAGGCGCCGAACAGCCCCACCTCTTCGCTGCCGAAGACCAGACAGCGCACTTTGGTTTCCAGGTCCTCCTCCATCTGGGCGAGCAGGCGTCCGACCTCTGCGGACAGCACCGTGCCGACGCCGTTGTCGTTGGCACCCTCGGCGATGTCGTGGGCGTCGACGTGGCCCGTCACCAGCACCTCTTCGTCCGTGTCCGGCCCGATGACGGCCTCGATGTTCGGCGACGTGGTGGGCTCGTTCCGGCACTCGACGGTGAGGGTCGCCTCGACAGAGCCGTTCTCGGTGTAGCGGACCAGGCGCTCGCCGACCTCCTTGCTTACGCCGACGGCCGGAATCGGTCCGGGACCGTCCTCACCGCCGATGCTCCCGGTCGGCGGGAGCGCGCCCTCGATGTGGTTGCGGAAGACGAACGCCACGGCACCGCCCTCCACGGCCGCACCGTACTTCTCGCCACGGTGAATCCACCGGCCGTAGTCGTCGGGGGTCGCACTGGAGGCGACGACGATGGCTCCCTCCAGGTCCGCATCGGCGAAGTCTGCCGGTCGCCCGTAACCCACATCGACCACGTCCGCCGTCGCCTCACCCGCGGGCGTGCCGGGGAGAGCGATGGTCTGGTAGTCTGCGTCGAACGTGTGCTCCCGGTCTGCCCACACCGCGAGCGAGGAAAAGCCGCGCCACCAGCCGGGAATCTCGAACTCCGTGATCTCGGCCTCTCGCAGGCCGTGGGCGGCGAAGGCGTCACGCACCAGTTCCGCCGCCTCGTGCTCGCCGGACTGGCCGGCCATCCGATTGTCAAGGTCGACCAGGTCCCGAAGCAGCGCCCAGTGGTGGTCACTGTAGTAGGCGTCGCCGAGCAGTTCGCGGTCGAGTGTTGGCATACTGTGGCGGTTCAGCGGAGCGCACTTGCCTGTTGGGTTCGTCCCCGTGGCGTGCCGGCTGTGACCGGGGCGGCGCGTAGCTTTATCCCATTGGCTCCACTGGGACCATCCACTAATGCGATCAGGACGCGCCGTCACCGAGGAGTCGGGCTCCACCGGCCCCCTGCTTTCGGTGTCGGGGCTCGAAACGCAGTTCGAGACGTACCGGGGGACTGTCGAGGCGCTCGACGGCGTGGAGCTATCGGTGAAGGACGAGGAGATCGTCGGCATCGTTGGCGAGTCGGGCTGTGGGAAAAGCGTCACAGTCCGGTCGATTCTCCGACTGATTCGGGAACCCGGCCGTATCGTCGGTGGCGAGGTGAACTACCGCGGAGAGAACCTGCTCGACATCTCCGACGAGGAGATGGAGGAACAGATTCGCGGCAACGAAATCGCGATGGTGTTCCAGAATCCCTCGAACGCCCTCAACCCCGCCTATCCCGTCGGCGAGCAGATTGCGGAGGTGGCCCGCGAGATTCGCGGGTTCGACGAAGCGCAGGCCGAGGACCACGCCCTCGAACTGATGCAGGACGTCGGCATCCCGGAGGCCGAAGCGCGGTACGTCAACCACCCCCACGAGTTCTCCGGCGGGATGAAGCAGCGGGTGCTCATCGCTAAATCGCTGGCCTGTCAGCCGAACCTGCTGGTGGCCGACGAGCCGACGACAGCGCTGGACAAGACCACCGAAGCACAGCTGCTGGACCTCATCGAGGAGATGGGCGAGGAGTACGGGCTTTCGGTGCTCATCATCACCCATGACCTCCGCGTGGTTTCACGACTCTGTGACAGGGTCGTGGTGATGTACGCCGGCCAGACGGCCGAGATGGGACCGACCCGCGAAGTCATCAAGCGCCCGGTCCATCCCTACACCAGGGGGCTCATCGACGCCATCCCGCGGCTCGGGGGCGAGTCGGAGCTGGAGTCCATCGAGGGGACAGTTCAGGACCTCGTGGACCCGAACGACGGCTGTCGGTTCTACGACCGGTGCCCGCTGGCGACCGACCACTGTCACAGCGAGACGCCGCCGATGGAGGAGAAAGCCGACGACCAGTACGCGGCCTGTTTCGAGGTGTGAGATGAGCGACGAGCCTCTCCTCAGCATGCGCGGCGTGGAGAAACACTTCCCCATCCGCGAGGGGCTGTTGAAGCGGCAGGTCAACAGCGTCAGAGCTGTCGACGGGGTCGACCTCGACGTCCACCGGGGCGAAGCCGTCGGCCTCGTCGGCGAGTCAGGCTGCGGAAAAACGACGCTCGGGAAGACGCTGCTTCGCCTCATCGAGCCCAGCGCCGGCGATGTGTGGTTCGATGGCGAGGACATCGCCTCGGTCGAGCACGCGCGGCTGCAGGAGCTTCGCACGGATGTCCAGATGGTGTACCAGGACCCGGACACCAGCCTCAACCCCCGGCGAACGGTGCGGAAGACGTTGCTGGAGCCGCTCCGGATACACGACGAGATGGAGAACGCCGACGAGCGGGTCGACAGGATGCTGGAGCGGATGGACCTCGACCCGAACACCTACCGCTCCCGGTTCCCGCACGAACTCTCGGGCGGGCAGCGCCAGCGGGTCGGCCTCGCTCGGGCGCTGATGCTCGAACCCGAGTTCCTCGTCCTCGACGAGCCGACCAGCGCGCTCGACGTGAGCGTGCAGGCGCGCATCCTGAAACTGTTCGAGGAGCTGCAGGCGGAGATGGGGCTGACGTTGCTGTTCATCAGCCACGACCTGTCGGTCGTGAACTACCTCTGTGACCGCACGGCAGTGATGTATCTGGGCGAAATCGTCGAGCAGGGCCCGACCGATGCGGTGTTCGACGCGCCCCAGCACCCGTACACAGAGGCGCTGTTCTCGTCGCTCCACCCCGTCGACCCCGACGAGAGTCGGGAGCGGGTGGAGCTGACGGGCGAGCCCCCGTCACCGATCGACCCGCCCTCGGGGTGCTCGTTCAATCCCCGCTGCCACCGCCAGGAAGAGGTCGGGACGAAATGCATCGAAACGGAGCCGGAACTGCACAACAGGGAGTTCGAGGGCGGCATCCGGCAGATGGCCTGTCACCTCTACGAGCGGAGTGAGCCGGTTGACGGTGAGGAGCAACCTGTGGCTGGTTCGAGCGACGATTGATCAGCGTTCGGTTTTGGGCACCGATTGACTGGCGGCCGGTGCGGGTGAAGATTGACCGGCGTCCGGTGTGGGCACCGATTGACCGTTGACCGGTGTGAGGGCCGATTGACTAGCGAAGTTGCGTTCACACATCTCTCCGACCCCCGCTCGGATTGCGGCGCGTCGACTACTTCTCCAGGTGCGGCGCGAAGAGGTCCGCGTACGTCTGCTCGCGATGGAGCGCCCGCGTCGCCAGGTCCCGCAACACGTCCAGTCCACCCATCTTCCAGGAACGGGTTTCGTCGGGATTAGGCATATCTCGTAGTTCGTGAGTCGAAGCCGCAAACTGCTCAGGCGTGAAGAACTGCGCATCGGTCGCGTCTGACCCGCCCTCGACGATGCCCGTCGTCCGCTCCCGCTCGACGGCAAAGTAGATGCCCATCATGAACATCTCTTCGCCGACCTCCTTTGCGTCGTCGTAGAGGTAGACGAGGTCGTCCGGGTCGACAGAGAGACCGGCCTCCTCTTCGAGTTCGCGAGCCACGCCCTCGCGAGGCGATTCGGGTATCTCCGGGCGGCCTTCCGGGATTTTCCACGTCCCGGCCTCGCGGAAATCCTCGACGAGCAATACGCTGTCGCCGTCCACGACGACGACGCCACCGCCGAGGACAGCATTGTGAAACACCGGACGGTCGCAGGAGGCACAGTGGTACTGGGTCGGCGGCTCGACGACGTCGAGTCCAGTGCCACAGTAAGGGCAGTAGTCGGGCGGAAAGTTCACCATCGCGCCGCAGTTCGGGACCATAACGTATCTTCGTTGGGACAAGTCGGGGGGAGTTAGCTACAGGACCCGGAGAGCATTCTGCATCAGGCGTCAAACGCGGCCGCGACGCTGCCAACCGTCGCGAACCGCGTCCCGTCCATCTCCGCAACCTCCTCGATGAACGTTTCGAGCCGGGTGAGGAACGGAACTCGGCCGGCACACTGCGGGTGGAGCAACAGCGTGTAGACACCACCGTCGACGTGCTCGTGCATCCAGCGGAACTCCTCGGCCCACCGGTCGAACACCGCGTCCTCCGTCGAGTAGGCGACCCACTCGGGACCCGAGACGACCGGAAACAGCTGCATCCAGTCGTCGCGGTGCCAGAGATACGGGATTTCGACGATATCTGTCGGCTCGCCCCGTTCGTAGGGCTCGTTCACGCAGGCTTGCTCGCCGGCGCGAAGCAGGTACGGCTGGAAATCGTGCGCGGTGTCACTGGAGTCCCAGGTGAACTCGAACTCCTGGAGCAGTCGCTTGGTGCGCTTGGAAAACCCACCGTCGGGGGTCCGGAAGCCGTCGGGCTTCTCGCCAGTGAGGTCGTAGATGGCGTCGATGCCTCGTTCGAACTCCCGTCGTTCGGCTGCCTCGCTCTCGTAACTCGGGAGCGACCGGTGGCTCCAGCCGTGGTGGGCGATTTCGTGGCCCGCGTCGGCGACGTCGCCGCAGGTTCCGGGAAAGCTCTCGATTGTGTGGCCCGGCACGAACCACGTCGAGGGAACGTCGTAGCGGTCGTGGAGGGCCAACAGACGCGGGGCGGCGACATCGGCGCCGTACACGCCCCACGAGG
>CAYXXM010000088.1:0-8146 GCA_964469085.1 uncultured Haloferacaceae archaeon | reverse complement strand
GCCAGCGGTTGAACGATTCAGCGGCCCGGACTCCGACGGCCGCCAGGAGGAATCCGAATGGGATTCGACGGAGGGGCGGGTAGCGGCGCGCGTGACCGTCGAGGACCCGCGCGACCGGGTCGAAACTGTCTTTGAGCGATGCGAGCGGGGGGACGGCTGACCCGGCCAGTCCGCCGAACCTGCGGCGTGGCTGGACCAGGACACCGCCAGGGCGTCGTGGCTACTCCTCACTCGCGTGAACCTGCTCCAGCGCCCGGACCCGCGGCGCATTGACGATGGTGACCGTCGGGCCGTCCCGGGTGACGCGGAACGCGTCGCCGAACGGACTGGAGTCCGGAACCCGGTAGACGCCCGAGCGTACCTCCGTCGCATTGAGTCGGTCGACCAGCATCGACCGGTAGGCGGTGGCGAACACCTGGGCATCTGCACGGCTCTCCCAGCGGAGTTTCCAGACGTAGCCGTCGCCGTTCTCGCTACGGTACGGGACGAGCCTGTCGCCCGCCCAGCCATCGCTTGCCTCGGTGACGTAGCTGTACCGGGAGTAGGGGGTGTCCTCGTCGGTGTAGCCGGAGCGGTTCACCGCCTGCTGGAACCAGAGCATCGCGAAGATGGAGGACTCCCCGACACGTTCACCGGGTGCGTCGAAGCGGCGCCACTCCCCGGACGACCGATCCGGAACCCGCACGCTCGCCGGGCCATCGTCGGGATAGCGCTCCGGATGCAGGAGCTGTTCGGTCGTCTCCGGGGGGCTCCGGTAGAGCTCGTTCACCGCCGCCCAGCCGCCGCGCTGGCGAATCTGGTGGATGAACGCCGGCCCGTCGCTATAGGGTGCGTAGATGGCGACGTAGACCCCGAGGTTGCGGTCGGCGATATCCGCCCCGACCGTGCGGTTCGGTTGCTCGACACAGCTCCAGTTGGCCGCGCAGCGTTCCTCGTAGCGCTGCTCGACGTAGCTGGCGTCACCCTCGGTGACGCCGGTGCGGGCGTTCCGCATGTCATGGCTGTCGCCGCCGCCAAGCAGGCTGAACCGCTGGTCCTGCAGCGCGTGGACCAGCTCGTGGGCCAGCGTGACGCGGTCGACGACGGGGGTGTCGTTCCCGCTGACGATGACGATGCGGTCCTGCCCGGGGGCGTAGTAGCCGAGCACGGCGCCGCCGTAGAGCTCCTCCAACGTCTCGCCGACGGTGCGCTCCTCGCCGACGAGCAGCATCCCCTCCCAGAGCTGTTCGCGGTACCGCTCCCGGCGCGTGTCGACCACCGTGTCCCGTCCCGACCCCTGGCGGTACTCCTCGCGGGAGACGACCTCAACCGGTACCGGCTCCTGAAACTCCAGATTTCGAATGCGCTCGACTCTGGCCATCGTCCGGGCCACGAACGACGCCAGCTCGCTCTCGTTCAGCCCGTCGGACTGGTCGATTGCGACGGATTCGTTGTACCAGTAGCCGTTCTCCCAGCCCAACTGGTCCTCCTCGGGGTCGTCGGGCGCCTCGGCCGAACTGGGCACCGCTGTCGGCGTCGGCGTCAGCGTCCGCTCGGCCGTTGGCGTATCGCCATACGCGGGGGTCGGCGCCGAACAGCCGGCCAGAACCAGACAGCAGACGAGGGCGATGGTTCGGAGCGCCACGCTCTTCGTTAGCGATGGGCGTGCAAAAGGGTTCGCAGCGGTTCGCTTATCGACGCCGCGCGAGAAGCGCCGCGGCCAGCACGGCAACGACTGCGGCAAGCGCCGAGAAGCCCGGTCCGGTGGTGGTGGTCAAGTCGGTTCCCGGATCGGTCGCCGGTGAATCGTCGGTTGCGTCGCTTCCGTCAACGGCTGTCGGCGTCTCCGACGCGGCATTGTCAGTGCCAGTGGCGACGGACGCCCGGACCGCACCCAGGGCGTCGACGGTCGGCGCGTTGGTGATGGTGACCGTGTCCCCCTCGACGCTGATGTGGAAGGCGTCGGCGAACGCCGAGGCCCCCTCGGGGATGCGGTAGGTGTTCTCCGCCGTCTCGTCGGCGCCCCAGTACATCAGCAGCTGTTCGTAGCCATCACGGAACTCCGTGGCGTCCCGCGGACTGTCCCAGACGATGCGCCAGACGTACGCCCGCTCGCCGTCGGCGTTCTGGTAGAAGTGCATCCGGTCGCCATCCCAGCCCTCGGCGTAGGCGAAGCCGTAGTTGAGCGGGTCGAACTCGCTGATTGAGCCGTCGTCAGTGTAGTTGAGCCAGTTCTGTGGCTGGACGATGCGACCCCCCTCGGCCTCGTGGTAGAGCGGATAGACGAACATCGAGGCGACGCCGGCCTGGCCCACCTCGGCGTAGTCCGCCCGGTCCGGGGGGCGAATCCGCTCCCAGTCGCCGCTGTTCTCGTCCGCGAGGTCGACCTCGGTCGGCTCGTCGACGCCGTATTTCGCGGGGTCGATGACCTGCTCGGCGCTCTCGGGCGTGTCGTTGTAGACCGCGTTGACGGCCTCCCAGCCGCCGTCGTCGTAGCGGGCGGTGACGAACGCCGGCCCGTCGCTGTAGGGCTGGAACTTCAGGAAGTAGACCCCGAGGTTGGCGGGGCCGCCCCCGCCACCGCCGCCGTCGCCCGCCGGCCGCACACAGCTGCCGTTCCACGCACCGCCCTCGCCACAGCGGTTCTTGTAGCGGGTTTCGACGAGGCTGGCGTCGCCCTCGACGATTCCCGAGTTGGCGTTGGCGCCGTCACGCGTCTCGCCATGGATGCGGCTCAGGTTGAAATGCTGGTCCTGGAGCGCGTGGACCAGTTCGTGACCGAGCGTGAACTCGTCGATCTTCGGCGAACTCTCGTTTTCGGTGACGATGACGATGGCGTTCTGGGCCGAGCTGTAGTAGCCGAGCACAGAGCTCCCCCGGTTCGCCTCCTGGACCTTCAGCGAGTCCGTGTCCTCGCCGACGAGCAACAGCGCCTCGAACTTCGTGTCGTCGAACGCCCGGAACGTCTCGTTGACGGTCCGGTTCGAGGAGTTCGCGAACGCCTCGCGGGAGATGATATCGACCGGGACCGACTCCTCGAACTCGAGTTGCCGGATTCTCTCGATCCGAGCCATCGCCCGCGAGACGGTTGCGTTCAACTCCGATTCCGAGAGCCCGTCGCTCTGGTCCACGTCGATGGACTCGTTGTGCCAGTAGCCGTTCTCCCAGCCAAGCTGGTCCTCGTCGGGGTCAGGTGGCGCGTGAGAGGTCTCAGTCACGTTCGACGTGCGTACCGTCGGTTCAGTCTCGGACCGGTCGAGCACCGGAGCGTGCGCGGCTGCTGCTGCTGGCGCAAGGCTGCCGAGAACGAGAACGACGACAGCGACCGTCATGAGGGCGCGTCGCATACCCCAACGTAGGGATGTGTACCTAAAAAGTCGCCGACGCAGGAACAGGGGCGACGGGCGTCAGCGGGAACGCCTAAGAGTCTCAGGCCCTACCTGTCGGCCATGTACGACCCCGACAGGACCGCGGTTATCGTCGTCGACATGCAGAACGGCTTCTGTCACCCCGACGGGAGCCTCTTCGCGCCGGAGAGCGAAGCCGCACTCGACCCCGTGACGGAGCTCGTCGGCCGGGCCCGCGACGCCGGTGCCGAAATCATCTACACCAGGGACGTCCACCCGGAAGACCAGTTCGCGGGGAACCACTACTACGACGAGTTCGAGCGCTGGGGCGAACACGTTGTCGCCGGAAGCTGGGAGGCCGAACTCCACGACGCTCTCGACGTCCGGGCGGCCGACCACGTGGTCCAGAAACACACCTACGACGCGTTCCACCAGACCGAACTGCAGGGCTATCTCGACGCACGCGGCGTCGACGACCTGCTGTTCTGTGGCACGCTCGCGAACGTCTGCGTGCTCCACACAGCCGGCAGTGCCGGACTGCGGGATTTCCGCCCGGTGCTCGTCACAGACGCACTGGGCTACATCGAGGCGGCCCACAAGGAGTACACCATCGACCATGCCGACTGGCTCTTCGGCGAGGTGACTGGGCTGGACGACGTCGCGTTCGACTAACCCGCCCCTTACCCCAGCCGGATCGATTCCCCCGGCGAGATGTCGACCCGAACCTCGTCGCCGACGACGAACCCGTGGCCTTCGTGGAAGACGAGTTTTGCGCCGAACCGGTCGGTCGAGGCGAACAGCGACAGCCCCGTCGCGCGCTCGCCGTTGGCGTGGATGCCAACCCCGGTCCAGGATACGTCAGTGGGACCGGACTGCGCCGCGGCACTGTCCGCTCGTGACCCCAGCGTACCGACATCCGCACCGAGCAGCGAAATCCGGGAGCCGTTGCCCCCACCGTCCGGGTACGCGCCGCCGCCGCTGTAGTGTGCCAGCCCCCCGTCCAGCGGGGTGCCATCGTCGTCCGCAATCATCGCCCACGCTCCGGGGTCGGGGTGGGCCGGCGCGTCGAGGCGGACGTACGTCTCGCCCACGTCGACGACGGTTCCGGTTCCGTCCCAGGGCGCGCCGAGTACGGAGACCGCCGGGGCGAGCGGGAGCGACCCCGATGCCCGGTACGGGTTCGCGCCAGCGGGTCTGAACCCGAGGTGGACGTGGTTGTCGACCCACTGGCCGAAGAAACCCGAGCGCACCATCGGCCCGAGCGAATCGCCTGCAGCGACCCGGTCGCCAGCCGAGACGGCGGGGTCGACGTGGAGCACCCGTGCAGTGAGGTCCGCACCCCGCCCGCCGGCCCACTCGTCGGCGACGTCGATGAGGATGAGGTGGTCCTCGGCGGCGGCGTAGGACCGGTCCGGACAGCCAACGGTTCGGGTCGCGAGGACCTCGCCCGGAATCGGCGACCTGCCGACGTTCGACGCCGGATAGAGGTCGATGGCCGAGCCACGGTCGTGGGCCGCATACGGCGAGTTGTAGCAGGAGAACCGTTCGTAGCGGTCGAGCAGGGACGGGGGGAGGGGAACCGGTCGAGACGCAGACGGGCCATCGGGGGCTGTCGGTTTGCCATCGCCGCGACCGGCCCGATGCGTCATGCCCGGTCGGAGGCGACGGGTACGCTTAGGTTGTTCGGACCGCACCATCCCACAATGCGCGTCATCAGGGACCGAGCCGCCTCCCCGGCCGCCGACCGCGACGCCACCCGTGCGCTCCTGGAGACCGTCGGCGAAACGGGGGAGCCGGTGCTCCGCGCGTGGACGCCCCACCGCCACCTCGCCTTCGGCCGGCGCGACGCCACCGAATCTGGCTACGACGCCGCCAGAGCCGCCGCGACGGCTCACGGGTTCCCGCCGGTCGAGCGCTCTGTCGGCGGACGCGCGGTCGCCTACACCGGCACCACCGTCGCATTCGCGTCGCTCGAACCGCTCGCTGACGCCCGGGAGGGGCTGACCGAGCGCTACGATGGCGCCGTCGACACCGTGGTCGAGGCAGTTGGCTCCCTCGGCGTCGACGCCGAATCCGGCGAGCCGCCGGACTCGTTCTGTCCCGGACAGTATTCAGTCCAGGCCCGTGTCGCCGGGCAGGCCGACGGTGCAACGTGGCGCAAGGTCGCCGGCATCGCCCAGCGGGTGACCGCGGACGCCGCGCTCGTCGCGGGCGTGGTTGTCGTGACCGACCATGCGGAAATCGGCGACGTACTCGACCCGGTGTACGGTGCGCTCGGCGTGCCATTCGAGCCGGATTCCGTCGGCAGCGTCGCCGCTGCTGGCGGGCCGGCTGAGCCTGCCCCGGTCGCACGGGCGCTGGAGACGGCGCTCGTCGACGGCCGCGACGCGACTGTCGAGCGCCTGTCCCCCGGCGACGAGTGACCCCGCCGGTGCAGCGCCAGGTCGGGAGGCTTAGGGGAGCGCCACCACGACGGTCGGTATGCTCATCGCCGACGCGGAACTCCCCGACGGCCGTATCCGTGACGTGCGGACCGAGAACGGTGCCATCGCCGAAATCGCCGAGACCCTCGAGGTGCCGCCGGAGGAACGTCGCGTCGACGCCGCAGGACTGACCCTGCTGCCGGGCGCAATCGACGTGCACGTCCACTTCCGCCAGCCCGGGTTCGACCAGAAGGAGACGTGGGCGACTGGCTCGCGGTCGGCCGCCGCCGGCGGCGTCACCACCGTCGTCGACCAGCCCAACACCTCGCCACCGACCGTGGACGGCCAGGCGTTCGACACGAAGGCCGAGTTCGCGGCCAACTCGCTGGTGAACTACGGCATCAACGGCGGCGTCTCCGCCGAGTGGGAGCCGGCCTCGCTGTTCGAGCGGCCGCTGTTCGCGCTCGGTGAGGTGTTCCTCGCCGACTCCACGGGCGATATGGGTATCGACGCAGCGCGGTTCGAGACGGCGCTGGCCCGCGCCGCGGACGCCGGGGTCCCCGTGACCGTCCACGCCGAGGACGCCGACGAGTTCGACCAGGACGCGCTCGCTGGCGACACCGGCGGGACGGGGCGCGACGCCGAGGCAGACCGCTGGAGCCAGTACCGCACCGCCGAGGCCGAAATCGCCGCGGTCGAGGACGCCTGCGAGGTCGCACGCGGTGCCGGCGCGACACTGCACATCGCCCACACCTCGATGCCGGAGGCCGTCGACGTCGCCGCGAAGGCGGGTGTCAGCTGTGAGGTCACACCCCACCACCTGCTGCTCTCCCGCGACGACCTCGAGGAGCTCGGGACGTTCGGCCGGATGAACCCGCCGCTCCGGAGCGAGGGCCGGCGCAAGGAGCTGTACGAACGAGTCGCCGACGGAACGGTCGACATGATCGCGACCGATCACGCGCCCCATACCACCGGCGAGAAGCAGGCCGGTCTCGAAACCGCGCCCTCAGGCGTCCCCGGCGTCGAGACGATGCTCCCGCTCCTGTTGCAGGAGGTCCGGGATGGCGGGCTGGAACTGGACCGCGTCCGTGACCTCGTCGCCGCCACCCCCGCCGAGCGGTTCGGCCTCGACCGGAAGGGGCGGATTGCAGCGGGGTACGACGCGGACCTGGTCCTCGTCGACCTCGACGACGCCGAGGAGATTTCCGGGGACGAGCTCCACTCGAAGTGCGACTGGACCCCCTTCGAAGGGTGGGAAGCCGTCTTCCCGGAACTCACCGTCGTCGGCGGGACGGTCGTCTACGACGGCCGGGCGGAGGAGCGCTTTACCGCAGGGTTCGGCGCGAACGTGCGGGCGGACTAACTACCGGGCAACGGCCCTGCTGGTGAAGAACCCGTCCGGTTACGGACGTGCTGGTGAAGAACTCGTCGGGCAACGGACGAGCTGTTGGCGAACCGCAAGAGCACGAACAGGGGCGACCGGGTTCCGGGTCACCCCGAACGTTAGGGCTGTCGGCCAGTGACCGAACGGTCATCCGTGGGAGCGAGTCGCAAGCCCAACCTTTACATACGTGTTGAAGAAATTTACAACGATGCCTGAGTGCCAGAACTGCAGTTCGTTTGTCACGCGACGGTACGTACGGGTGTTCACTCCCGAGGGGCTGGAAACACCGAGGGTCTGTCCCTCGTGTGAGGATAAAATCCGGGACGGCAGCGACGTGCGAGCAGCGCGGTCGACTCGCGGCAACTGATAACGAACCGGTCGTTCTGCAGGTCAGGCCGCGTCGGCGCCGCCGGCGCGGGCGGCAATCAACTCCCGAGCGCCGCCCGAACTATCAGTTTCCGAACCACGAGCGAGACGCGACCAGAAGGGGGAAGCGTTCAGTAGCTCCGCTCTTTCGGCTCGTAGCTCTTCTCCTCGCCCTCCAGCACCGACGGCTTGTACCAGAGGCCGGGACTGCCCCCGTTCCAGGACAGCATCGTGTGCTTGAGCCATTCCTCGTCCTTGCGCTCCTGATGCGCCTTGCGCCAGTGGGCGCCGCGGAACTCGTCGCGGGCCAGCGCCCCGACGGTGATGGCCTCGGCAACGTCGAGCAGGTTCCGCGTCTCGATGGTGTGGATGAGGTCGGTGTTGTACGTCCGCGAGGGGTCAGAGACCGTAACGTCCTGGTACGTCTTTCGAGCCTCGCGGATATCTTCCAGCGCGTCCTCCAGCGCACTCTGCTCCCGGAACACGTTGACGTTCTCGGTCATCGTCTCCTGGACGTCAGCACGCACCGCGGCGTGGTTGACGCCCTCGTCCCGGTCGAGTAGGTAGCGCACCCGGTCCTGTTCGGCCTCGACGGCGTCCGCGACGACGGTCTCGGCGGCCGTGCCGCTGTCCGCCAGGGCGCCCTT
>CAYXXM010000087.1:0-8173 GCA_964469085.1 uncultured Haloferacaceae archaeon | reverse complement strand
CGATGGCACGGAGGTGGAGACATGAGTGGCCGTGGCGATGGCACTGTCCGGCGCGTGGACGACGACGCCCTCTCCCAGGCCATCGAGCGACTGTTCCCCGAGGACCCCGCCTGGTCGCTCCGCGAGGCCGTGGCCAACCCGGCGCTGCTGGGCGTCGTCCTCCTGACGCTCGCGTATCTCCAGGTCCTGTTCGACGTGACTGACGTGGTCGGCGGCACGGGACTCCTGCTGCTGGAGGTCGCCGCCGTATTGCTGATGGGAATCGCTGTCGCGCCGAGGGTCGACACCAGGACGGCGCTCGTGGGGACCGCCGGCCTGCTGGTGGCCGGACTGACCGTCTACTACTTCTCCATCCCCGCGAGTCAGCGGGCGCTGCTCGACGTCGGCACGGTCGTGCGCGACTTCGCCGCGCTGCTGACCGGGCTCTCGGTCTACCGGCTGTTGAACGCCCAGACCTGGGTGCTGACGGTACTGCCGGCCCCGCTGTTCGGCTCGTGGCTGCTCGCGCTTCGGAACCGCTACCCGCTGAGTGTCGTCGTCGGGGGGAGCGTGCTAGGCCTGTTCGTCCTGACCGGTGACGCCGGGGTGACGACGACGCTGCTCGGCGTCGTCGGGGCGTCGGCAGCGGTCGGACTGGCCGAACTCGTCCCGCGGAACGCCCTCACCATCCAGTGGGACACGGTCGTGCTCGTGGTCACCGCGATGGTCGTGCTCTCGGTCTCCGTGTCGCTCGTGCCCGGTGGTGCGGCCCAGCCGGCGTTCATCGGCACGGGGTCGCCCACGCTCGAGTCAAACCTGGTCGACAACGCCGACAACGTCGGCGTGGTCGGCTCCATCCGCCTCTCGCCGGAGGTCCGCTTCACCATCCAGTCCGAGCAGGAAGCCTACTGGAAAGTCGGGAGCTACGACCGCTACACCGGCGACGGCTGGGTTCGCACCGGTGACGCGGAGCAGTACAGTGGGCCACTGAACGAGCCCCCGGGTGCGAGTCGGCGGGTCGAACAGACCGTGACGGCGAAGACGCCGCTCAACTCGATGCCGGCGGCGTGGAAACCCGTCGAGGTGGATGGCGCTGTCGCGCGGGCCACGCAGGTCACTCAGCAGGACGGCCTCCGCGCGGGGACCGCCATCGACGAGGGCGAGTCCTACCGCGTCGTCAGCGAGGTGCCGCAATACTCGCCCCGGGAGCTCCAGCAGGCCGGGGTCGACTATCCGAACCGCATCCGGGAGCGCTATCTCGGACTCCCGGACAGCACGCCCGACCGGGTCGGTGAACGGACCGACGAGGTCGTCGCAGACGCCGACAACCCCTACGAGGCCGCCGTCGCCATCGAGGAGTATCTGGAGTCGAACAACCGCTACTCGCTCAACGTCAAGCGGCCGGAGGGGAACATCGCCGACTCGTTCCTCTTCGAGATGGACGCCGGCTACTGCGTCTACTTCGCGACGACGATGGTGACGATGCTGCGCACCCAGGGGATTCCCGCCCGATTCGCGACGGGCTACACCCCCGGGGAACGGGTCGCCGAGGACAAGTGGGTCGTTCGGGGCCTCGACGCCCACGCCTGGGTCGAGGTGTACTTCCCGGAGATTGGCTGGGTAACCTTCGACCCGACGCCGGGCAGTGCCAGGGTCGGCGCCGAGAGCCAGCGACTGGCCGAAGCCCGGGAGAATGACGTGGAGGGCGTCGACACCACCGAGAGCGGCCCCGGCGAGTGGACGCCGACGGATGCCCGAACCGAGACAGCCGTCGGAACGGCGACAGACAACCAGGCTGGGGAGGGCATCGACGCCGTGGGCGGCGCCACGCCACAGTTAAACCCCCAGGGCGGCACGGACGCGGTCGGGACCATCGGTGATTTCACCCCGGCTGCCGGCGAGGAGAGCGGGGGGCCGAGCCTCCCGAGTCGTGAGGAACTCGGCTACGGCTTTGCGTTCCTGCTCGGCGGCGTCGCCGCGAGCCGCCGGTTCGGCCTCGACGACTGGCTCTCCCGGTTCGTCTGGTTGCGGTACCAGCCGCGGGTCGACCCGGTTGCCGACGTGGAGCGCGCCTACGACCGGCTGGAGCTCCTGCTGGAGAGTCACTACCGGGACCGACGTCCGGGCGAAACGGTGCGGGAGTACGTCGAGGGGCTGGTTATCGATGACCGCCGGGTGGCGCGGACCGCCCGGCTCTACGAGCAGGCCCACTACGGTGGCGCGGCGAGCGAGGCGGACGCGGACGACGCCATCGCGGCCGTCGACGCGCTGGTCGGCGAGCGGACGCCGATACTGGGTCGTCTCCGGCGGTAGCGCTGCCGAGCACCGGCAGCGTTGCCCGCCTGAGGGCGTTCTTCCCACCGCGGCCCGGTACTGTTTTGTAGTAGTGGCAGCTATCTCCGGCCCGTAATGGGTGAAGTCTGCTCGACGTGCGGACTGCCTGAGGAACTCTGCGTCTGCGAGGACGTCGCCAAGGAGTCTCAGCAGATCAGTATCCGCATCGACGAGCGCAGGTACGGGAAGGAGGTAACGATAATCCAGGGGTTCGACCCGAAGGACGTCGACATGGACAGCCTGTCCTCGGACCTGAAGTCCAAGTTCGCGTGTGGCGGAACCGTCGAGGACGGCTCCATCGAACTCCAGGGGAACCACAGCGGTCGCGTCGAGGATTTCCTCCGCGACAAAGGCTTCAACGTGGCCTGACCGCCGACGTTCCGACACCTGACGTGGTACGGACCTGAGAACTAAACCGCTCCCGCTCGAGCAACGGACGTGAATTGGACAGCCCCCGCACTCGCCCTCCTCGTGCTTGCCAGCGTCGTACCCGGTGCGGCCGTCGCTGCCGGACCATCGGCCGACAGCATCGCCACCGGCGACGCCTCGACCGCTGACGCGCCAACCACCGACACCGCCTCGGTATCCGACGCGCCGACCACCGACACCGCTGCAGCGGCCGCGTCGGCCACGGCGTCGCCCACGATTAACGTCGACACCGCACTCTCGCTGACGCCTGCGACGCCCGGCTCCATCGGCGTCGTCCAGACGTTCGACGTGCCCCAGGAGGTGACGGAGCTAAGGGTGACGCTGGAGCGAGGCGTGACCGTCAGCAATAGCACCGGGTTCAGGCAGGTCGACCAGCAGACGTGGGAGTGGGACGGAGTAACCGATTCCCCGACGCTCGGCTACGCGAAACCGGCCAATCGGACAGCTGAGGTCAGCGGTCCGTTCGCTACCGACGGGGCGTATCTCTACGCCGACGTCGGGCCGTGGGCGCTGGTTCGCACGCCGAACATCGGGCTCCAGTGGCGCTATCGCGGCAGTGACGCCGTCGAGGTCAGCCGTTCCACCCGTATCGACGGCGAGGGCGCCGTTGGCGACACGACCGCCTTCCTCGGCGCTCACACCGTCTACAGCCGCGAAACCGGCGACCAGACCGTCCGCCTCGTGGTGCCCGAGGCCGCCAACCTGGCGAACAGCCCCTCGCGAATCCTGTCGACGCTCTCGAACGCCTCACAGTCGATGCAGGTCGGCGACCGTGACCCGACGGTGTTCGCCGTCGCCGCGCCGACGGACAGGGTGGACTGGGCCGTCAAAGGGCTGCAGGTCGGCAGTCACGACTTCTGGGTCCGGGACAGCGAACGCGTTGACGAGGTCAGCAACGCGTGGCTCCACGAGTACGTCCACACCCGCCAGTCGTTCGAGACGGCGAACTCGGCGAAGTGGTTCACCGAGGCCAGCGCGACGTGGTACGCCGCCCTGTTGAGTCTGGACGAGGGCGCCATGTTCTGGGAGCTCCGGCAGTTCCTCGACCGCGGCACAACTGACCCGCAGGCCGACGCGGTGCTGTCCGACCCGTCGACCTGGAAATCCAACGCCCACTACTGGAAGGGCGCGCTCGTCCTCGGGGAACTCGACAGGCGGATGCGCCTCACGACTGACAAAAGTGCGAGCCTCCAGACCGTCTTCCGGTCGCTAAACAGCCAGACGGGCCAGGTGACGAACGAGGACATCGTCGCCGCCATCGGCGACGCCGCGGCGCCGTCGACAGAGGCGGCCGCCGACCGGTTCACGACCACCTCGGAGGCCCCCGAGACGTGGAACCAGAGCGCCCACCGTGAAGCCTTCGGCACCGACCCCGCCACGATGCAACTGCGCTTTGACGCGCCGAGCGACGTGCGCCATGCCGGGCCATATCGCAACTCGACCGCCGAATCACCGCTCACCGTCGCTGTCGGCGAGACCCTCTCCTTCCAGGTCCAGGTGACCAACGTCGGTGACGCCAGCGGCGACTACGAGGTGATTCTTCGGGCAGACGGGGACCGCGTCGGGCGGGTCAACGGCACGCTCGCGCCAGGCGAGTCCACGACGTCCGTGCTGACCCACCAATTCGACGAGACGGGCACTCAGTCCGTCTCACTGGCCGGCGAACGGCTGGATGTCGAGGTGCGCGAACTGGCGACGCCGAGCGTGACTGGCCTGCGCGTCAACCGGTCGGACGTCGAGGCCGGGGCGACCGTGACCGCCACCGCGACCGTGGAGAACGACGCCTCGGTGCCCGGCAACCGGACTGTCGTCGTAACCCTGGATGGCGAACCTGTCGAGACACGGACGGTGAGTCTCGCGCCGGGCGAGCAGCGGACAGTCTCGGCCCAACTGGAACTGCCGGAGGCCGGCGAATACCGAATCGGCGCAGGCGACCGGTCGGTGACCGTGCAAGTCGCGTCCGGGAGTACCGCGGGGAGCGACACGACCGACGCTCCCGACGACCCGCCCCAGAGCCAGGTCCCCGTTCCCGGCTTCGGCGTGCCGGCGGTCATCGGCGGACTGACGGCGCTGGTGCTGCTCACTCGGCTGCGACGGGAGCAATAGCGCCAAGCCCGTGGGGCGTCGTCGTCTCCCCGGCTTAGATCGGCGGCTGAACGTCGCCGCCTTCCAGGTTCAGACCGGCGGCTGCCCATCGCCGCCTCCCAGGTTCAGACCGGCGGTTGGACATCGCCGCCTCCCAGGTTCAGCCCGGCGGCTGGCCGTCGCCGCCTCCCAGTTTCAGCCCGGCGGCTGGCCGTCGCCGCCTTCCAGGTTCAGCCCGGCGGCTGGCCGTCGCCGCCTCCCAGTTTCAGCCCACACCTGAGGGCCAGGCTTCCGGCGCGGCACCGTCGCGCTACAACAGTCCTTCTTCATGAGCGAGGGTGAGTCCCTGCAGGGTCGCCTCGTTGGTCGGCCGGGACCGGACAGTGGGAATCGCCTTCTCGACGGGCACTGTTCGGGGTGTGAGGAACTCGTTTTCGTCCAGGTTCTGCTCCACCGGCTCCAGCCCCTCCGCAAACACGTAGGCTCGCTTGTGTCTGAGCAGCCCGGTCGCGACCCAGACCTCCGCCATTAGCGAGAGCGAGTCGGCGGTGAAGCCCGTCTCCTCCCGGAGTTCCCGCTCCGCAGCCGTGGTGAACGCCTCGCCCTCCTCGACGATGCCCGCCGGCAGCTCGAGCTGTTCGTGGCGGATGGTCGGGCGGTACTGCTCCACGAACACCACCGTCCCGTCCTGGACCGCCGTCACGACGACGGCGGTGGCGAGTTCGGCCCAGTAGTAGCGCTTCCGGCTGCCGTCGGGCTGTTCGACCAGGTCGTAGCCGCCGACGAACCAGCTGGTCTCGTACTCTGGGACCCGTTCGATGACGGACCACTCGGGGTGGGGGTCGCCGAGGGGTTCGTGACGGTGGCTGGTTTCCTGCGGGTTGCTGTCGGTCATGGCTGTGTTCGGTGGGGTGGCTGGTTAACGGTTTCCGGGCGGCGGCGGACTACTTCAGCGGGTCAACGGCCATGGACCACTTCAGCGGGTTGACGGCCGTGGACTACTTCAACAGGTCGTCGTAGATCCGGCCGAACGCCTGCCGCCGTAGCGTGCCGATGGCGGCCTCCTCCTCCTCCTGGAACGTCGCCGCAACCGCCGTCTGTGCGACAGGGGCGACGTGCCAGACGACGTTCTCGACGTGCTCGGAGCCGTTGACGTGGACCGAAAAGTCGGGATGGTCCGCCTGCCACTGCTCCCAGTCCGCCCGGTCGCCGACGTGTACCGTGAGCAGCGACGCGAACAGCGCGTCCCGGGCGGTCTCGATCACGTCGCCGGTAACCCGCTCGTGGTACTCCTCGCGGTCGAACTCCATCGCCCTGGTCGTCTCGCGGACGACCACCTGCGCGGCCGGGCCGACGCTCTCGAACGCGTCGCGAGCCTCGGCCTCTGACTCCGGTGCGAAGACGCCTTCAGTTCGCATACTCGGTGGTTCGCGGCGAGCGGTTTACGGGTGACGGTGCAGTGCTGGCTTACTCCTCCTCAGGGGGGCCAGCATCCGACGCGCCAGCGTCGTCAGAATCCGCCGCCTCGTCGGTCGAACTGTCTCCTGCCGAGTCGTCTCCCTCGGCGGCCAGCTCCCGGCGCTTCTCGGTCATCTCGCGGGCCTCCGCCAGCACCTTGCGGGTCTCCTCGTCGAGCGAGTCCGCGTCGCGGCCACTGGCCGGTGACCCCGTATCGGTGGGTGACGTCTCCGGCACGCCGGTGGTGTCCGATGCCTCGTCGGCGCCCCCGTTGCGGAACTCGTCGGGGATGTCCGCCTGCTCGGCGGCCGTCTCGTCGTAATCGATTTCCTCCAGGTCAGCGACGACGCGCTTGCCCAGCTCCGGCGGGGTGAGGTCGCCCCAGCCGTCGATATGCTCGTCGAGCCACGCCTCGTGGTCGTCCTCGTGGAGCATCGCGGTCATGGCGAGGTGGTTCGCCAGATGCTCGTCGTCGTCCTGAGGGGTCTCACAGACCGGACAGCTGTAGCCCATGCCGGACCCCTCGAACCGGAGCGGCAAAACAGAACCGCTCGTCGTCGGCGCTACTCGCCGCTGTGCCACTCCGCCACGTCGAGTACCATCACGTACGCGTCCCCGCCGTCGTCGTAGTAGCCCGGCACCCGGCGAATCGTCTCGAACCCGACGTCCTCGTAGAGCGACTGGGCGACGTCGTTGCCTCCCCTGACCTCGAGTTTCACGACGTCGGCGCCCTCGACGGAGAGCGAGAACAGCACGCGTTCGAGCAGCGCGCGGCCGATACCGTCGCCCTGGGCCCTGGGGTGGACGGCGATGTCTTTCAGGTGACCGAGGTCCCGCCCGTGGTTCGGCGTGACGTCCGCGACGGTGTACCCGACGACGGCGCCGTTTCGCACGGCGACGAGAAATCCCGGCTCCCCGACGAACTGCTCGAAGGAGGCGAAGGGCCACGGCTGGGGGAACACAGCCTTCTCGATGCGGAACACCGCGAGCAGGTCCGCCCGGTCGGCCTGCCGGATGGTGACGCCATCGTCGGCCGCCGTGTCGGGCGTGGTGGTCATAGTCAACCCTTACCTCTTTACCGGCATAAGCGAACTGGCTCATGCACAATCATTTATTTAGAGTTGTTGACCGATTCTCCACAAGGCATTAATAACACTATTTCCCTGGTTAAATATGGACAGGCGAGGCTTTGGAAAGAGCATAGTAGCTCTCGGGTTTACTGGTTTCTCTGGATGCGGCGGGGATGTAACCAAGGATCTGAGAGTGAGAAACCTAACTGAAACGAACCATACCATCAATGTAGTAATAAGAAATGGCGACACGGTGGTTCTTGAAGATGAGTTTAACCCTCCAGCTAATTCTCACGAGGGAGTTGTTGTTGATGATGTATATCCGGGGGCTGGCACGTACGAGATCTCTGGTAGTGTTCCCGGAGCCGAAGCCAGCGAAACTCTCGAGTTAAAGGAGGGGCACCCAATAACACACGTTACTGCAGATACTAACGAATCGGGAGATACGGTAATATATATTGGAAAATTAACCCCTTGAAGCTACTGGTGAGCCTTCAGACCTCTTCGGCTGCGGCAGGGCTTACGCTGAACACAAGGGGTTCGGGAAGCGGACTACAAGTCTAATATAGATCTCCGCCTCCCAACACCTGAATTAGTCGTCAGCGGGCGCGGCGCCGCTACCGGATTCGTGCTGCTGGCGGGTCCACGAGAGCTTGCCGCCGGCCGCGAGAATCTCGCGCTCGCGCTCGGAGGCGTCGAGGTGGGCGGTCGCCTCCCACTCGTCGTTGACACGGTAGGTGAACTCGGTCTGACCCGAGCGCACGCCCTGCCCCACGTCGTCGACGATTTCGACGTCGTCGCCCTGCTCGATGCGTTCG
>CAYXXM010000086.1:0-8219 GCA_964469085.1 uncultured Haloferacaceae archaeon | reverse complement strand
CAACCGGGAGGTCCGTCTCGTCCGAAGCCGCCACGCTGGCGGTACCGATACTCGCTGTTGCAACAGTTTTGAGCAGCGTCCGTCGGTCGAGGTCCATTACGGTTAGTAGAGGTCACCCCTAAATTTTATAATTAATTGTTCTGCTGATTATATATCAGTTGTTTGGAATAAACCGAGGACGCTTCATTGCTACGGCTGCGGTGGTGGCTCTATATCACTGGCCAGGAGGAATGGTCGTCCGCATAGCTGGCCAGGAGACGGTCCTCTCTCAGATAGGGACGCCGAACCCGTAGACGGTCTGGTGACCGGTGACCTCCACCTCGGCGAACTCGCCGGGTTCGAGACCGTGCTCGCTGGCGTTCTGGACGATTATCTGCCGGTAGGCCGAGTCGCGGCACTTCACCGAGTCGCCGGTGCCCTCCTCGACGACGAGCACCTCCCGAGTCGTGCCCACCAGCTCCTCGTAGGCCTCGGCGACGACGTCGCGCTTGAGTTCGCTCATCGCCTTCGAGCGGTCCTTCTTGGTTTGGCCGCCGAGCCCCTTCAGCTCCGCGGCGTCGGTGCCGGGGCGCTTGGAGAACCGGGTGACGTTCACCTTCTCCGGGCGCACCTCGCGGAACAGCGCCATCGACTGCTCGTGGTCGGCGTCGGTTTCGGTGGGGAAGCCGACGATGAAGTCCGTCGAGAGCGTCCAGTGGTCCAGCCGGTCGTCGAACGTCTCGACGACGTCGACGAACTTCTCGACGCGGTGCTGGCGGCGCATCTCCGCGAGCACCTGGTCGCTGCCGGACTGCACCGGCGCGTGGATGAAGTTATAGAGCGCCTCGTTCTCGGCGAACACGTCGGCCAGCTCCTCGCGGATGCCGTGAATCCCGCCGGGGTTGGCCATGCCCAGCCGGACCCGGAACTCGCCGTCGATATCGCAGATGCGGTCGAGCAGCTCGGGCAGGTCGCGCTCGCCGTCGTCCCAGCCGTAGACGCCGGTGTCCTGACCCGTCACCCGGAGTTCCGTCGCCCCGGCGTGGACGAGCGCGCGGGCCTTCTCGAGGTTCTCCTCGATCGACGGCGAGTCGATGCGGCCAGTCGCCTGCTTGGTGATGCAGTACGAGCAGTTGCTCATACAGCCCCGGGCGATGGGGAGGATGCCCACGACGCCGTCGAGGACGGGTTCGACGCCCGGGCCGGGAGTCGGACACTCGCCGTTGGTGACGGCGGTGGGCACGTCGTCCCAGTGCAGGACCTGGGCGTCGACGCCCGCGTCGTCGAACTCCTCGCCCTGGGCCAGCGCCATGCAGCCCGTGACGATGAGGTCGGCCGTCTCCTCGGCGAGTTCCTCCGCCCTGCGGAGCATGTTGTGCTCCGTCTTCTCCACGACGGTGCAGGAGTTGAGGATGGCCACGTCGGCGGCGGTCGGCCCGTCCACCGGGTAGTGGCCGGCATCGCGCAGCGCGCTCTCAATCTGCCGGCTCTCACCCCGGTTGGACGTGCAGCCGTACGTCTCGATGTGGTACCTGGCCATCGGTCGTCGGGTATCGGGCGCCAGCGCGCAAAAACTCGACGGTCTGCGGGCAGTGAGCGGTGGTGGTGGCCGCTACTGCTGGGGTGGCTCCTCCGGCAGCAGCGCCTCGGGCTCCTGCTGGCTGAACATCACGCGCTCGCTGTCGTCGAGCGGGCGGACGAACAGCCGCATCTCCTCGCGCTCCGTGACGCGCTCCAGCGTCTCCGCGGCGACGGCCGCGTCGTAGTACAGCGGAATCAGCACCGCCTGCCCCGTCGCCTCGGACTTCATGACGACGACGAGAAACACCACGTCGCCGGACTGTGCGCGGAACGCCTCGTACTCGTCGAAGCCGGCGCCCGCGGCGCTCGCGGCCTCCCCGTCGACGCCGCCGACTACCTCCGTGACCGCCTCGAACTCGTCGCCGGGGACGAGCACGTCGAGACCGACCCGCTCGTCGAGGTATCCGTCCTCGGTTTCGCCTGCGGGGAGCGGTGTCACCGCGCCGGGATGGAGTCCGAGCGTCTCCCACCCTTCCTCGCGGAACTCCTCGGCCGTGGCCTCCATATCCGCGATGGTGTCGTCCCAGAGCCCCGTACGGCCGCTCAACGGGTGTCCGCTATCCATGCTCTCACGTCGGCCCGTCAGGAGTGAAAAGCGTTCGCTTCCGGCGACGCCAGCGCTAAGGCCCGCGAGCCCGACTCTGGCGTATGACCGAGGATACGACGCTATCGGCGTTCGCCGAGGACGCCGAGGACGAACCGGTTCTCGACGACGAAGCGCCGGACGCAGGGGCGGACCGCGACGAGCGGGAGACGGGGTCCGACACCGCGGGAAGTGAGAGCCCGACGGCGGCCGACGCGGGAGATGCCGAGGAGCGTCGCTCCGACACCGACGACGGGGTCACTGCCGAACAGCCGACCACCCCGACGATAACCTACGCCGCTTCGCCGGATGGGGCCACCTGTGCGGCCTGCGGCGAGACGGTTCGGGAACGCTGGCATGCGGGGGAGGGCGGCGTCGACGGCACGGGCGACGCAACTGAGCAGAGCGTCGTCGACCGCGACGCGCTCGTCTGTTCGGACTGTAAACAGTGGTAATCGCTAGAACTGACTCACCGACCACCGTCGCTCACCGCGCCGGGTCGTACTCCTCCGCGAGCTGCTGGAGCTCCTGCAGCCGCTGGAGCGCCTCCAGCGGCGTCGTCCTGGCGACGTCGAGGTCGCGGAGCTCCGCGGCAATCCGGGCGTGCTCAGCCCGCTCGGATTCGTCGGCCTCCGACAGAATCTCACCAGTGAGTGTCTGCTGTCCGCCGTTGGTCGCCGCAGTGGCCGTGTCGACCGCGTCGTCGCCGGCCGTGGACGCCTCCTCCGTGAGTGGTTCATCCGTGGGTGACTCATCCGTGCGTGGTTCATCCGCGTCGGGAGTACCGGAATCAATGTCGTCCCCGTCCGCGATGAGCGCTCGCGAGCGCTCGACCACCGGCGACGGAACGCCGGCCATGCGCGCCACCTCGACGCCGTAGGACGAGGAGGACGGCCCGTCGTCGACCCGGTGGAGGAACGTCACCTCGTTCCCCTCCCGGAGGGCGGTGAAATGCAGGTTGAACACGCCGGCGCGCTCGTCTGCCAGCGTCGTCAAATCGTGGTAGTGGGTCGCGAACATCGTCCGGGCTCCCACCTCGTCGTGGAGGAACTCCGTCGCCGCGCGGGCGATGGCCAGGCCGTCCGCAGTAGAGGTGCCTCGCCCCACCTCGTCCAGCAGCACCAGCGAGTCCGCGGTGGCGTCGTGGAGGATATCTGTGAGTTCGCTCATCTCGCGCATGAACGTCGACTGGCCGCCCGCGATGTCGTCGCTCGCACCGACGCGGGTAAACACCCGGTCGAACACCGGCAGGCGTGCCGACTCGGCGGGGACGAACCCGCCCGCCTGCGCGAGGACCACCGTTAGCCCTACCTGTCGCATGTACGTCGATTTCCCGCTCATGTTCGGCCCCGTGATGAGGGCGACGCCACCGGCGGGCAGTTCGGCGTCGTTGGGGACGAACTCCGACTGCGCCCGGGCGACGACGGGGTGGCGCCCGGCCTCGACCTCGAGTGGTTCGTCGCCGCCGTGGAATCTCGGACGGCTCCAATCCGGGCCGACGGCCACCGTCGCGAGCGAGAGCAGCGCGTCGAGGCGGGCCAAGCCGTCCGCCAGCGCCTGGAGCCGGTCGGCAGCCGCAGCGACCTCGGCGCGCAGGTCGCGGAAGATGTCGTACTCCAGCGCGTCGGCGCGCTCGGCCGCGCCGAGGATTTCGTCCTCGCGCCGGCGGAGCGCTGGCGTGACGAAGCGCTCGGCGTTCTTCAGCGTCTGTCGCCGCTGGTACTCCTCTGGCACCTCGTCGAGGTGGCTGTTGGTCACCTCGATGTAGTAGCCGTGGACCTGGTTGTAGCCCACCGTCAGGTTCTCGATGCCGGTGCGCTCGCGCTCCTGTTGCTCCAGGTCCTCGACCCACTCCCGCCCCTCGCGCTCGGTGGCCCGGACCGCGTCGAGTTCGGCGTCGAAGCCGTCGCGGATGATGCCGCCCTCGGTTATCTCCTGTGGCGGGTCCGCGACGACAGCGGATTCGATGCGGTCCCGGATCTCCGTCAACTCGTCCAGTTCCGCCCGGAGCGTCTGGAGCCGCGGTGCCTCGGCATCCGCGAGCGCCGACTTCAGCGCGGGCACCGCGGCGAGCGTGGCCGCGACCGAGCGAAGGTCCCGCGCGTTCGCCCGCTCGCGGGACACCCGGGAGACCAGTCGTTCGAGGTCGTACGCGACGCCGAGCTGGTCCCGGAGCTCCTCGCGGAGCAGCGTCGCCTCGGCGAGTTCCGCGACCGCCCCGTGGCGAGCCTCGATGGCCTCGCGGTCGACGAGGGGGCGACGGAGCCACGCCTCCAGCCGGCGGCGGCCCAGCGCACAGACGGTCTCGTTCACCACGTCGAACAGCGTGTCACCCGATGGCGCTCCGGCAGCGCGGTTCTCGAACAGTTCGAGGCTGCGCAGCGCGGCGCCGTCGAGCCGCAGGTGGTCGGCCGGGTCGTACCGCCCGACTCTCGCGACGTACTCCAGCACCCCGTCGTCACCCTGGGTGTACTCCGCGTAGGCGAGCAGCCCGCCGACTGCGCGGACCTCGACGGGCGCGAACCGGTCAGGGTCGGTGTAGGCCGCCAGCCGTTCGCGGGCGTTCCCTGGAGCGAAGGTGTCCTCGTCCCACTCCGTCGTCGGACAGTCGACGTCGAAGCCGGCGGCGCCGGGGCCGACGAGGAGCTCCGCCGGGGCGATGCGGTCGAGTTCCCCGGCGACGGAGTCACGGTCTGGTGCGCTCGTGACCCGGCAGTCGCCGGTCGACACGTCGATGCTCGCAACGGCGAAATCAGGAACGGTCGTGCTGCCGGCCTCCTCGCTGTCGGCCCCGACGACGGCGGCGACGTAGGTCGAGTCGGGCGAGAGCAGTTCGTCGTCGACCACGGTGCCGGGCGTCATGACCTGCGTCACCGCCCTGTCGACGATGCCGGTGACCTCGGTTGGGTCCTCGACCTGGTCGGCGATGGCGATGCGGTGGCCGGCGGCCAGCAGGGGTTCGAGATACGCGGCGGCGTTGTCGACGGGGATGCCGGCGGCGGCGTACGTGCCGGTCGAGTCCTCCCGCTCGATGAGCGTGAGTTCACAGAGGCTGGCGACCTCCTCGGCGATCTCACAGAACGTCTTGTAGAAATCCCCCACCCGGAACAGCACCAGCGCGTCCTCGTGCTCCAGACACCGGTCGACGTACTGCTGCAGCATCGGGGTGAGCTCCTCCCGACGAGCGGCCAACTCCTCGGGCGGCCCAGTGACCGCGGACATACACATCGCAGGGAGGCCAACGGGGAAGAGCGTTACGCGAGGCGCGGCTCGCCCTATGGATTTAGGCCGGAGCTTTAGGTGCATCCATGGTATGTATTGGCATGGGTAAATGGGATCGAACACCGCTACTGGTTGGGTGGGGACGCCGCTCGACACCAGGCAGGTTGTTGTCGTGGGGGATAGCAGCCGGAACGTCGAGCTGATGGCGGAGGTGCTGGCCGACTACGAGCTCACGGAAGCCACCTCGGCGGGGGACCTCAACCCCGTGCTCTCGGGCGCGGTCGCCGCCGACCTCGTCATCGTCGATACCGAGACCGTCGACGACGGTGTGGCAGCACTCATCGAGGGCCTCGTCGACGAGCGCTTCCCCGTTCTCCTCCTCTCCGAGGAGACGTCGCCGACCGTGCGGGAGAACGCCGAGGCCATCGATGACCTCTCGTTCCGCGAGAAACCGCTCCGTGGGGCCGACCTCCGCATGACGGTCGATCGGTTAGTTGACTGACGGCCGGGGCAGGACGCCAGCTCCGGATGACCCAGCGGCTACGTGACGAACTGCAGTAGTTCGTCGCGTTTCTCCTCGCGGAACCGGTCACGCAGGGCCTTCTCCAGCGCGTCGATATCCCCGCGCTTGGCCGATATCGGGCAGATGACGTCCTGCCACTGCTGCCACGGTGGGTAGAGGCCAAGGCGGTCACAGAGGTCGCTGAGACGCTCGTCCCGGTCGTCGACCTTGTCCATCTTGTTGACGGCGACGAGTGGGTCCACGTCCACCGCCTCCAGGAAATGGAACATCTCCACGTCGTGGGGCACGTTCCCCCGCTCGCGGTGGCGGTCGATGATGTCGATGACCGCCTTCCCGTCGACGACGAGCACGCCAGCCATGATCTGGTCGGCATACTCCTCGATGTAGCGCACCACGTCGGTCTTGATCTGCTCGCGACGCTCGGCCTCCACGCCGGACATGAAGCCGAAGCCCGGCAGGTCGGTGAACATGAACTCCTGGCCGGCCCAGTCGTAGTGGTTCGGTTGCCGGGTCACCCCCGGCGTCCCGCCGGTGTCGAAGCTGTGGCCGGCCAGCTCCCGCATCAGCGTCGATTTCCCGACGTTCGACCGGCCGACGAGCACCACCTCAGTGTCGCGGTCGGGCCGGTTCTCGAACGGCATAGCCGACGTAGCGGCCGGTCGGGGTTACCCTTTACGAGTCCGTCCGGTGATTCAAGCGCGAGTGACCCCGGCTGATAAACCGTATATCGGGATAGGAAACCGCGATTAGCCGAGAACTGCGGCGACGGCGGCCTCGAAGCGCTTCGCCACGTCGTCCACTTCGGCCTGGGAGATGACCAACGGAGGGAGAACCGGACCACCGCACCCTCGCGGCCGCCACGCTCGACGAGGAGGCCGCGGTCGAAACAGGCCCGCTGGATGGCCGTCGCGAGATCCGCGTCCGGCGGGTGGGCGCCGTTGGTCGCCGGCGCGTCGGCGTCGACGATTTCGACGCCGAGCATCAGACCGCGCCCGCGAGACAGTCCAGATAGCGGTTCCCCTCGACGTCGATGAGTTCGACGCCATCGGCCCGCTCGACGGCCAGCGGGAGGTACCGGGGATACGTCCGTGCGTTCGACTCCCGTGAGGCCTGCCGGTCGAGATACATCTCGTTCGATGACGGGTTCTCTGGCATCTCCCGGACTGTCGACGGCCGACCGTATCAATCCACCCGCCATCGGCAGAATCACCGCCACCGGCGGGGGCCTGGCACCACCGGGGCTTATTTGCCCCACCACGGCGATGTTGGGCTGTGCGACTCGTTCAGGTGATGGTCCCTGCGGGGAAGCGGGACGCGGTGCTCGACGTGCTGGACAGTCGAGGTATCGACTACGTGATGTCCGACGAGACGAGCGGGCGAGAGTACACCGCCGTCCTCTCGTTCCCGCTGCCGACCAGCGCCGTCGAGACGGTGCTCGACCAGCTCCGCGAGGAGGCGGGCATCGACCGCGACGCCTACACCGTCGTCATCAACGCCGAGACCGTCATCTCCCAGCGGTTCGAGCAGCTGGAGAAGGAGTGGGAGGAAGGTGAAGAGGGCAAGCGCATCGCCCGTGACGAACTCGTCGCGCGCGCCGAGGAGCTCGCGCCTGACTGGGTCCCCTTCCTCGTCATGACGTTCATCAGCGCCGTCGTCGCCACCGCGGGGCTGTTGCTCGATTCGCCGGCCATCGTCGTCGGCTCGATGGTCATCGCGCCGCTCATCGGGCCGGCGATGGCCACGAGCGTCGGCTCCGTCGTTGACAACCGGGAGCTGTTCATCCGCGGGGTGAAGCTCCAGGCAGTCGGCGCGCTGGTGGCGGTGGGCGGCGCGGCGCTGTTCGCGGCGATGCTCCGGTTCAGCCACATCGTCCCCCTCGGAACGGTGGAGGTGTTGGCCATCGACGAGGTCCAGGAGCGGCTCTCCCCCGGTGTTCCGTCGCTCGTCGTCGCGCTGGCGGCCGGCGTCGCTGGCGCGCTCTCGCTCTCCTCCGGCGTCTCTGCCGCGCTGGTCGGCGTCATGATTGCGGCGGCACTAGTCCCACCGACGGCGGTGGTCGGCATCGGGATGGCGTGGGGGCGACCCACCGCCGTCTTCGGGTCGGCGGTGCTCGTCGCGGTGAACTTCCTCTCCATCAACTTCGCGGCGCTGGCGGTGTTTCTCTACAAAGGCTATGGCCCGGAGCAGTGGTTCAAGACCCAAAGCGCCCGCCGGGAGACCATCAAGCGCATCGGGACGCTCGGACTGGTCATTCTGGTGCTCACGGCATTTCTCGGGAGCGTCACCTATGCCTCCTACCAGCGCGCGACGTTTGAGGACGAGGCCAGGGAG
>CAYXXM010000085.1:0-8282 GCA_964469085.1 uncultured Haloferacaceae archaeon | reverse complement strand
CATAGAGAGCTTCGGTGACTATCACTCCGTGGCTCGGATGGCCGGCCGCGGCGCGCCAAACGCCAAACGCATCGACCACGGAATCGGCATGGAGGGATTCGGCAACACGTTCGCCGGCATCATGGGGACGGGGAACGGCTCCACCTCCTACACCGAGAACATCGGCGCCATCGGCATCACCGGCGTCGCCTCCCGGCACGTCGTGCAGATCGGCGCCATCGTGATGATCGTCGTCGGCTACCTGGGTCCCATCGGCCAGCTGTTCGCGACGATTCCCTCGCCGATCATCGGCGGGCTCTACCTCGTGATGTTCGGACAGATTGCGGCGGTCGGCCTCTCACAGCTCAAGTACGTGGACCTCGACGCGAACCGAAACGTGTTCATCGTCGGCTTCGCGCTGTTCTCGGGGCTCGCGATACCCGAGTACATGTCCACGGTGGGCCAGGGAATGGACGCCTCAGCCTCGGCCGCCTTCCAGCAGGGCATGGCGGCCGTTCCGGTTCTCGGGTCGGTGCTCGGCTTGAACGTGGTCGCGACGACCATCTTCGTCATCGGCGGCACCGGCATGGCCGTCGGTGGCATCGTGGCGTTCTTCCTCGACAACACCATCCCCGGCACCCGGGAGGAGCGCGGACTGACCGCCTGGGAGGAGTTGACCGAGGACGAGAGCTCCTTCCGCTCGGCGTTCGAGCGGTATCTGAGTAGCGAGGAGTGACCGGCCACACCGCTCTCGACCCCCTCCGTTCGATTTTTCGCGTCGGTTTCCCCAACAGTAATCGGTGTTGGGTCGCAGGAGCAATCCATGGCCGAGTCAACGGACGCCGCCGCCGACGCTGCCGGGTTGGACCCACCGGACCTCGAGCTGACCAGACAGGCTCCGCTCCGGCTATCGGTTGGCTGGGCTGGCTTTTCCGACGACGCGCTCTACGTCGAGGAGAACGGCGAGCGCACGAAGGTCGACTTCGAGAATGTCACCGAAATCGCGTTCCGCGATACGGACTACTTCATCCTCGTGCTCTCGGTGACGCTCGTGAGCTTCGGCCTCTGGTTCCTCCAGCAGACGCCGGTCGCAGTCCTGTTCAGCCTCGTCGGCGTCGGCTCGCTCTACAATCTCTACCGCCAGCGCAACGAACTCGTGGTCCGGGTCAGCGGGCGGCCGAAGCCGCTGACCGTCCACCCCGAGAACGCAGGCGCGTTCTACGACGCACTCGGCGAAACGATGGGCGGCGAGGAGGTCAGCAGTCGCGAGACGTTATTTGGGAGGTAATGGACAGCACGGTGAACCAACGGGGCCGTCGCCGGCACGTATATTTATGCCCTGCGGGGGTCACCCCGCGATATGGTTCGCCATGCTGACCTGCGAGTGGTCAACGCACGAGTGGTCACGCCGTCGGGCACCATCGACGGCGGCGTCGCCGCCACCGACGGCACCATCGTCGGCGTCGGCGCCGAGTCGAACCTCCCCGATGCGGACCGCACCATCGACGCCGAGGGCAACTACCTGATTCCGGGCTTCATTGACCCGCACGTCCACTGGGGGCTCTCGCGCTACGAGTTCGACTATCACGAGGGCCTTGTTCACGACTTCGAGACCGAGACCCGCGGCGCGGTCCACGGCGGCGTCACCACCGTCGTGAACTTCCTGCTCCAGCCGGAGCGGTATCTCCCCGACATGGAGTTCTTCAAACGCGCCGGCGAGGAGCACTCCTACATCGACTTCGCCTATCACGCCATCGTCCACCAGGACCACCACGTCGACGAGATCGAGGGGCTGGCCGAGGAGGGCGTTCGCTCGTTCAAGCTCTTTTTCAACTGGTACAAGCACGCCTCGCCGGAACTGGGAATCGACCACTCGGACGCCGGTCGGGTCTACAACGTGCTCGACCGCGTCAGCGAGATCAACGACGGCGTGGTGATGTTCCACGCCGAGAACGAGGACCTCGCCTACGAACGTCGCCAGGAGCTCCAGGCGGCTGGTCGGAACGACCTCGGGGCCTGGTCCGAGGGCGCACCGAATATCTGTGAGGTGATGCAGGTCGAACAGATCGCCCGGATGACCGAACTCACCGACTCCCACGCCTACATCGTCCACACCAGTACCGGGGAGGCCGTCGATGTCGGCGAGCGGTATCAGGAGCGGGGCGTCCAGCTCGACATCGAGACGCTCCCGGCGTTCCTCTGTCACACCAAACACGACGAGGAGCTGGGGACCTGGGGGAAGATTTCCCCACCGCTCCGGGGCGAGCCGAGCAAGAAACGACTCTGGGAGGGGCTGCGCACCGGGACGGTGGAATATATGGGGACGGACCACTGCCCGCACAAGATCGAGTTCAAGGAAAAAGACACCGGGAAGCACGGCGACATCTGGGATGCGATTCCCGGTGACAACAACGGTATCGAGTATTTCCTCCCGGTTATGATGAGCGAGGGCGTGAACAGGAACCGCATCTCGATGGAACGGCTGGTCGAGGTCTGCGCCGAGAACAACGCCAGACGCTGGGGGCTCTATCCACGGAAGGGGGCGCTCGCGGAGGGCAGCGACGCGGACATGGTCATCGTCGACCTCGAGAAATCCGCGACGGTCGACGAGGAGTTCTACCACACGATGGAGCCCCGCTACTCGACGTTCCATGGCGAGGAACTCACCGGCCTCCCGACCCACACTATCGTCGGCGGCGAGGTGGTCGTCGAGGATGGCGAACTCCTTGTCGAGAAGGGCGGGCGGGAGTACCTCCATCGCGGGGAGCAGGGCGTCGTTCGCGCGGATTGAGGTGCGGGACTCTGCTGCTTAGCTGTTTGAGCCGTTCTCGGGGACGACGAACGCGCCCTGTGCCACCTCTCCATCGCTATCCCGCCAGACAACCCGGACGGTATCGCCAGGCTGCAGGGAGAACTCGAGCGTGAAGGTCGCGTTCGTTCCCGGCTCGCCGATGTTGACAGCGTCGCCGCTCCTGACCTGGTCCTCTCCGGCGTCACTCCAGCGGAACGTTGCAGTCCCGCGGTCCCCGGCCATCACCTCGACGATAAGGTTCTCGGCGTCGATGACGCTCCCGGTTTCGTGCGTGATCGTGAGCCGGTCGCCATCGTACGAGAAGTCGAAGTTGGCGTTGGGCGATCCGTGCTCCGCAAGCCCGATAACGTCGACGGCGAAGGTGCCCAGGGCGTAGCTGAACGCGATGATGATGAGCGCAGCCAGAATGAAGTTGACCGACTCCGAGAACCGGCCTCCAGCCATCAGTTATCACGCAGTTGATTACTGGAGGGAGTTAACGATGTGGGAAGCTGACAGCACGGAATTGCATCACAGGCCTTCTGGCACCGTAGAAGCCGGACGACGCCCACCGAACTGACATGAACGACTCATCGTCGAAGCCCTCATCTGGCCTCGCGGTCACGAAGCGACCATGAACGACCGAGTACGGACCTACGGCGCAGTTGGCCTGTCGATACTGCTCGTCGTGGGTGGGTCACTCATGACCGGAATCCTGCCTGCGACACCCCTCTACCAGAGCCTGGCGGGCATCGTGATCGTCGCCGGGTTCGGCGTCGGCTATGTCGCCCTGGGCGAGTTCGAACTGCCCGAGTGATTCGGTGAGTCGCGGTCGACGGGCCGTTCAGGCCTCGTCCACCGAGAAGCCGGTCCGGTCGGCATCGGCACGCGCCCGTTCGCTCGCGGCGTCGAGGTCGAAGCGCCGGACGAGTTCGCCGTCGCGGATGAGCGGCTCCAGAAGAGCCTCGGCGTCGGCTGGTCCGTCACGCCCATCCAGCCCGACGTGGTGGCCGCCGTCGGCGGTCCGGTACACCTGCTTCGTCCCGGAGAGCTTCCCGCGTTTCGCCGCCGGCTCACCGTCGACTGCGACGATATCCAGCGCGAAGTCCACCGGGTCGGCGTTGCTGATGTAGCCGCCGACGCCGAAGCCGTCCACGATATCCCGCAGATTCCGCAACGTCTTCGGGCCGATTCCGCCACTCACGAACACGTCGATATCCTCGTGGCCACGGACATCGAGTTCCCACTGGACTTCCCGGACGATCTGCCGGAAATCCCCGCGCCGCGACCCGGTGGTGTCGAGTCGGACGCTGTCGATGGCGTCGCCGAGGGTCTCGACGGCCCGGAGCACCTCGTCCACCTCGTCGGAGTAGGTGTCACAGAGCGTTGCGCGTGGAACGTCCTCGTTGACCGCCTCGTCGAACGCCCGCCACGCCGCTTCCTGGTTCCCCTTCCCGAAGCAGATGAGCAGCGCGTGGGGCATCGTCCCGCCGGCGTCGCGGCCGAGCACGTCGCCGGCGGCGACGTTGGAGAAGCCGTCCAGGCCTGCGAGCAGTGCCGAGCGCTCGACGACGGCCGCGAGTGAGGGGTGGACGTGACGAGTTCCGAAACTCAGGACCTGCGAGTCCGGCGTGAGTCGTCTGGCCCGGAGCGCGTTCGTCGCGATACCGGAGGCGTGGGAGAGAAAGCCCAGTAGCGCTGTTTCGTACCGGGCAAAGTCGCGGTAGTTCCCCTCGATTCGGAGCACCGGGCCGCCGTCGAACAGGGACCCCTCCGGAAGCGCGTCGACGTCGACGGGCAAGCCCTTGAGGAGGTGCGCCGCGTCCTTCACGCCTGCCAGGAGTTCGAACGTCCCGGTCGGGAACTGGTCGGCAGTGACCTCGGCGACGATAGACGGGTTCCGCCCTGCGTGGTCCAACGTCTCGACCGTCCGGTCGAAGTACGCGTCGGTCGCCGCGCCCGCCTGAATCGCCTCGGGTGGGATGATGTCGAACGTGCTCATGAGTGTGGAAGTGGCTGCGTATTGGACCCTCCACCCCCCATCCCCGTGACTGTTGCGGGTTGTCCGCGCTAATCGCTTTGCGCACGGAACCTCCCCATTTGGGAACGAAACAGCCGTATCGGGGGCAATTCTGGGGTCACGGCCGAGAGACCGGCTCGATAAGCAGTGTACAATTTGTACAAATTGTAAAATTTGTAAACAAGTAGCGGTGTTCGGACATTGAACCGAAGGCGAACAATCCAGCGGCGCCGACGACACCGCGATGCAGGTCGCCGGTAGCCCGCTCTCCGGTTCTTGGGGTTTGAACAGTCACTTCCCATCGAGAAGCCGGCTCCCGGTTCGGTCGGGGAGGCCACACTCCTCGATGCGGTCGAGGACCGCGTCAACGTCGTACGACGTCCGGCGGAGGTCGACAGATGGCTCCTCGGTGTCGAGCACCGCATAGGCGGCGTCCGGGTCACCGTCGCGTGGCTGGCCGACGCTACCTGGGTTGACAACGAGACAGCCGTCGACGGCTTCGGCGTGCTGGACGTGCGTGTGACCGAGGACCACGCCCTGGTGGCCGTCGAGGTGGCGGGGGACTGCCGCGAACTGGTGAGGGCGGACGTATTTGTCCTGCTGTTCCGGGTGGTCGTGGACGAGCATGAACGCCGTGTCCGGGACCGTTACTTTCCGCGGGAGGCCATCGAGCCACGACAGCTGCTCGGCCGTGAGCTCAGTCTTTGCCAGCGCGAGACCGTCTTTGGCCATCCGATTCGCCCGGTACCGCTCCGGAGTTCGGACGTTCCGGTCGTGGTTCCCCTTCACGACAACGTCGGCGACGTCGCGGACCTGCTCGACACATTCTGCGGGCCACGGGTTGTAACCGACGATATCGCCGGCACAGACGAGACTGTCGACGGGCGGCATCTCCGAGAGGACCGCGCGGAGTGCCGGGAGGTTGGCGTGGATATCGGAGATGAGCCCGACGCGCATACCTCGAGGGCGGCCCTCGTGGCGGTTAACTGTTTATCTGCAGGACCGTGACAGCTGGGCAACGCAGGAACACCTCCCGGGTGAGCCACCGATACTTTGGTCGACGGGGCAGAGATCAACGGTATGTACGATCTCTCCCAGCCCATCGAGACGGGGATGCCGACGTATCCCGGCGATCCAGGGGTGACTGTGGAACCGGCGGCGACGTACGAAGCGGACGGCTGCCGCGTTTCCGCCGTTTCCTGTGGGAGTCACTCCGGGACCCATGTCGACGCACCGTCTCATACCGAACGGGACGGCAGAACACTGGATTCGTACGACGTCGAGGCGTTCGTCCTCGACGCCCGTCGCGTCGACTGTCGGGACCTGGGGCCGCGTGAGCAGATTCCCGCAGAGCGGGTCCCTTCCGCCGCCGCCGACTGTGCGGTCTTCTGGACTGGCTGGGACGAACACTGGGGCGAAGAGGCGTACCTCGACCACCCGTTTCTCTCCGTCGAGGCGGCCGAACGCTGTGCCGAACGGGGGCTCGCGGTCGCGACGGACACGCTCAATCCCGACCCGACGCCGTCCGAGCGGGCCGACGAGGCCGAGCGCGAGGGGTTCGCCGCGCATCACGCGGTGCTCGGTGCGGACTGCCTGGTTTTCGAGAACCTGCAGAATCTCGGCGCCGTCGCCGATGAATTCGAACTCCGAGCGTATCCCCTCAAACTCGGCGGTGACGGCGCCCCGGTTCGGGCAGTCGGTGTCGTGACAGGGTAGTTCCTGCGGCACACGCGGATCTTAACGGCGAACTGGCGTTCCAGCAGTGCGAGGATGATTGTGGCAGCCAGCGGTGTACTGTCGCTGGCCGGAAGCAGCCTCCATAAGGTCCGCGGCGACGGCGGCGTGGGTGTGCTGGACATGGAGCCTACCGGAACAGTCGGGACCACGCCCACGATAACTTCGAGTTGGACGACGACAGCGACACCGTTCGCAATCGTTCCGAAATACGCTGCCCTGGTGCCCATGCGCGGTTGTTCTCGGACGGTCGGATAGCCTCAGGCAGCCAGCCCGTCTCCACCGTCCAGTCCCGTCGAAGCAGCTCCTGCACGCCGTACTCCAGACACAGTGCCACTATCGCCACTGTGTACATCGAGATCAGGAAATGGGCCGGATATTTGCCGATGCGGAAATCCAGCGACTCGACCACCGCAACCGGCGTTGTGAGCAGTTGCGTCGCCACCAGCCCGGTACAGAGGCCGATGACCGCCAGACTCACCGGTCGGTCCCGCCGCCAGAGGAACGCCGAGAGGAGCCCCAGTGTGGCACCGACCTGCGCGATGTGGACCTCCCCGTAGTTGGCGAATAGATCCACGGCCACGCCGTGGACGAGTGTGGAGACGCTCACGGGACGGCCCCCCGAGTTCGAACCCGGTCGAGAATCGGAACGCCGAGATACAGCACCAGCGTCATCGGAATGAGCAGATACCACGGCTTCGTCGCCAGCGGTCGCTCGGCGACGGAGGCCGCATAGCTCGGCGCCCACGGCGTGAGCGTCTGCCCCACCGTCATCGCGATCGTGAACCCGAGGATGAACATCGCTGCAGTGCGATGGTTCTCCCACAGCAGCGCGATCACGACCCCCAGAGCGATGCCGATGGCGAGCACCTGTAACTCGACGGCGCTATTCAACACCGAGCCCAGTATCTCATGTGTCATCCCCAAACCCCCCCACGGTCTGTTTTTACCAACTCAAGATAACGGATTAAAAGTGGGGGCCAGTCAGCTACTGCTGGGTCAGCGTCCCGTCTTCAAGTTCGTAGCGCCTGTCGAACCGTGGGCCGACGCGGTCGTCGTGGCTAATGACTGCGATACCGGCACCGAACGCCCGCTGTGCTGAGACGAGGAGGTCGAGGACGTCTTCGGCGGTTTCGGGGTCCAGCTGCCCGGTCGGTTCGTCAGCGAGGACGACCGCGGGCCGGTTCGCGAGAGCGCGGGCGATGGCCACTCGCTGGCGCTCCCCCCCGCTGAGCGTCGCGGGATACTGTCGCGCGACGTCCGCGATGTCCAGATGGGCGAATAGCTCGTCCAGCCAGTCGGTGTCGCGCTTGCCGGTGTGGTCCTGCGGGAGCGCGGCGTTCTCCCGGGCGGTGAGGTCCGGGACGAGCTGGAAATCCTGGAACACGATGCCGACGTGCTCGCGTCGAAGCGCAGCGCGCTCGCGTTCCGGAAGCGTGGCCGCGTCGCGGCCGTCGACGAACAGTTGGCCACCGTCAGGCGTGTCGAGCAGCGCGAGCACCGCAAATAGCGTGGATTTCCCCGCACCGCTGGTTCCGCGAATCAGGACGCGGTCGCCCCGGTCGATACCGAGGTCGATGCCGTCGATGACGGCCTCCGCGCCTCGGCGGACCGAGAGGTCGACCGCGTCGAGTGCTGGACGGCTCACGTGGCTGGGAACAACCCCCGCGTACTTACCTGCGTCGGCGTCCGGGAGGCTCGATCAACAGCCGGGCGTGGACTCCCGGGGGACAGTCAGTCGAACTGGATCGGGTCCAC
>CAYXXM010000084.1:0-8486 GCA_964469085.1 uncultured Haloferacaceae archaeon | reverse complement strand
GTAGAGCAGCCGACTGTAGATCGGCTTGCCCCCCGTTCAAATCGGGGAGGGCGGACTTTTCCTGCGAACGGAGTGAGCAGTGAAAAGTCTCCCGACCCGATTTGAGCCTGGAAGTCGCAGCGGCCGAGCGCAGCGAGGCCGACCGTCTTCCTCTGTTCAAATCGGGGAGGGCGGACTTCCTCACCAAACCATCGAGAGCCGAGCGGAGTCCTCACTCAGTATCCGCCGCCGGCAGCGTGAACGAGACGGTGGTCCCCTTGCCTGGCTCGGACTCGACCCAGATCTCCCCGCCGTGGCGTTCGATGATTCGCCGACAGAGCGATAGCCCGATGCCCGTCCCGGCGTGCTCGTCGCGGGAGTGGAGTCGCTGGAACACTTCGAAGACACGGTCCTGTTGCTCCGGATCGATGCCGATGCCCTTGTCGCTGACCGAGACAGTCACCTGGTCGCCGGAGCGCTCGGCCGAGACGCTGACCCGCGGCGGCTCGTCGCCACTGTACTCGATGGCGTTGTCCAGGACATTCTGGAAAACCTGGGTGAACTGGTTTCGGTCGCCTTCGACCTGGGGGAGGCTCTCGGCCGAGATTTCGGCACCGTACTCCTCGATTTTGAACTGAAGGTTTTCCAGGACGTCGTCGAGCACCCCATCAAGGTCGACCGGCTCGAAGGACTCCCCTTCCGTCTCGACGCGTGAGTATTCGAGAAGCCCATCGATCATCTCCCGCATCCGCTCGGCACCGTCGACCGCGAACGCGAGGAACTCCTGGGTCTCTTCGCCGAACTCGTCGTCGTGGCGCTCTTTGATGAGCTGCAGGTAGCTCGACACCATCCGCAGCGGCTCCTGGAGGTCGTGAGAGGCGGCGTAGGCGAACTGCTCCAGGCGCTCGTTGGACTCCTTGAGTTTGCGCTCGAACTCTCGGCGCTCGGAGACGTCCTGGACGACTATCATCCCGGCGAGGACCTCGCCGTCTGGGTTTTCGATGGGGAGGGTGGTCGCCTGCAAACTGCGACCGAAGACCTCCACTTCGAACGTGTTTCGCTCACCGTCGAGGGCCGCGGTGAAGTACGGCTCTATCTCGGCCACCAGTTCGTCGTCGTGGTGGTCGGTGATGCGCTGGCCGATCCGGTCGCTGGGCTCGAACTCGAGTTCGTCGAAGAGCTGTCCGCCGACGACGGTGTACCGGAGCTCTTCGTCGAACAGCCCGACGGAACCGTCCGGGAAGTTCTCGACGAGCGTTCGATAGCGGCGCTCGGACTGCTCGACGTTCCGCTGGGCTTCCCAGCGTTCGGTCACGTCGCTCATGGTGACCACGCCGCGAGTTACCGTCCCCGACTCGTCCCGGATCGGCATCCCCTCGAGTTCGACGATTCGGCGCTCGTCGTCGACTGTGTGGAACTCGTAGACGTCCGGGTCGGTCACCTCCTCGCCATCGACCACACGGGCCAGCGTCATCTCTTCAGGGCTGACCTGCTCGCCCGTGCCGGGCTCGAAAATCGGATACTTCTCGTACTCCTCCACGGCCTCTGCGTCGAAGATATCCCCACCCCAGATCTCGTGGGCGGCGTCGTTCGCAGAGCGAATACCCCCGTCAGCGTCGGCGACAACGACCCCGACCGGGAGGACATCGAACAGCGTTTCGAGCTGTTCCTTGCTCCGCTGTAGCTCGCGTTCGGTCCGCTTTCGCTCGGTGATGTCCTGTGACATCCCCATGGCGACGAACACCTCGCCATCGTCGTCCCTCACGGGGAAGATGTGGAAGCGCGAGTGCTTGCCGGCGTGTTCGTGCTCGAACGTGCTCGACTCGCCGTCGTGGGCCGCACGGAAACACGGCTCCAGGACGTCCGCCAGTTCGTCTGAGATCGCCTCCCGGACCGAGGCCCCTTCAAGGTCGTCGGAACTGTCTGCCTCGATGTCCACGGGCGTGCCACCAGCAACCCGATACCGAAGGTCCTCGTCGACCAGGGCGACGGCGCCGTTCGGGAACTGCTCGACGAGCGTCCGGTAGAGCCGTTCGGACTCCTCGAGCTGCCGCTCGCGCTCCTTCCGCTCGGAGATGTCTCGGGCCACGCCAACCCGGAGGTCCTGGCCGTTTTCGGTCGGGAGTAACGCGAACGTCGCCTCCGCGGCGAGTTTCTCGCCGCCGGCCGTCCGAAGCTCCGCCTCGACCGTTGCATCGTCCGAGATTCCGCGGCGCATCTCCGTCTCCGTTCGCTGGGCCAGCTGGGCGACGTCATCGTCCACGACCAGCGAAACGTGTTCGCCGAGTAGCTCCTCGCGCTCGTAGCCGACCATCTCGACGTACGCCTCGTTGACCATGGTGAACCGGCCCGCCTCGTCGACGACGTAGACGCCGTCGTTGACTGTCTCGATGATGGACTCGTACTGCGTTAGCTCCTCCTGCCGCTCCTTGCGCTCCGTGATGTCGACGAGATAGCCGAGATAGCTGGTGACCTCGCCGTCGTCGTCACGGACGATCTTCGTGGTGTCCTCCACCCACCGGATATCGCCATCCCTGGTTTCGATTCGATACGGGTCGTGGCTGAATCGCTCGGTCCCACTGTTGGTGGCCACCTCCACCTCCCGAGCGACCCGCTCGATCTCCTCCTCCAGCAGCAGATCGGCATACGGCACCTCCCCGGACTCCAGCTCTTCGGGCGTGTAGCCCAGGACGTCCTCGACGTTCGCGGAGACGTACTCCACCGGCCAGCCGGCCGACTCGTCGGGCTCCCACCTGAAGACGACGGCCGGGCCGTCCGCGAACATATCCCGCTCCTCGGCCAGGCGCTGCTCGGTCTCTTTCCGCGCCGTGATGTCGGAGATGATGCCCTCGATCGCTTCGAGTTCGCCCTCCCCGTCGAAGAGCCCGCGGCCGTAGTCCCTGACCCACCGTCGCTCGCCCTCGGCGGTCTCGATACGGTACGTGATCGAGAACGTTCCGTCCTCAGCGGTCTCCCGCTGGACGGTGTCCCACACCATCTCGCGGTCTTCCTGGACGATGACGTCCTCGCCCCAGCTGACCTCGTCCTCCTCGACCGTCGCCGGCGCGTAGCCGGTCAGTTCCTCGCAGGCGTCGCTGACGAACGCCATCGGCCAGCCACGCTCGTTCCGGCACCGGTAGACCATTCCCGGAACGTTGCCCAGCAGCTCCGAGCGGCTGCGCTCACCGAGCTCCCGTCCCAGCACGGGACGGTCCTCGACGTCGTCGACGGTTGCCGGCTCGGCGGTCTTTCGAACGGTACAAACTGTCTCCCGCGACTCGTCGGCGACCTGGAGCCTGAGCTCACACGCAACCTGCTCGTCGGAACTGGTAGTGATTGTCACCTCGACGCGCTCGCGGCCCGTACCCTCCGGCTCCGTCACGCCGGATATGGCCTGGTCGAGCCGTTGCCAATCCGCCTCGTCGACCACGAGGGTGAGATGTTCTCCACACAACGCGTCCCGGCCGTAGCCGGTGATGTCCAGAAACCCCTCGTTCACCGCGCGTATCCGCCCCTCGTCGTCGAGATGCACGGCCCCCGCCTCAATCGCCTCCAGCAGCGTGCGGTAGCGCTGGCGCGCCTCGCCAGCGGTCGCGTCGGCCCAGACCGCCCCATCTGGAGCCTCCGGCTGATCACTCATACAGTCGACAGTGTTTCGCGTTCGGAATAAATTCACCTCTCCGTTGCAGATTTTGCAGTGTCTGCCGGACCAAACCGGCGGCCCGGTAGTTCTGGTACCGGGCCCTGACGCTCAGGTCCCCGGGAGCACGTCGCCGAGGGAGGCACCGACGGCCATCACGATGGACGTCACCAGGCACTGGCTGGCCGCAACCAGCGGCGTCGCCCAGTCGACCCGGCCCCAGGCCGTCATCAGGCCGAACCCCATCAGCACCGCGAGCAGCGGAATCGTCACCAGGCGAACCGAGACCACACCGAACAGGAGGTCCGCCTCGATGCGGCCGAACTCCACGGCGTGGAGGATTCCGTACACCAGCAGGCCGCCCAACAGCAGCGTGATCACCAGCAGTAGCGGGCGCGTCGCGATGTACGCGCCGACCTCCAGCGTACCGCCCTCGACGACCATCGGGATGCCGAACACGAAACTTCCCACGAGCGCCTCCCCGACGTCGCGGCTGTCGAACGCGCCGCGCAATCGCCCGACCAGGCGGCTGGACCGCGACTCGCGGAGCGCTTGCATCGTCTCCATGACCTGCTCGTGTTCCTCGGGCGAGTCGACCATCTCCGCGAGCTCCGCCAGCTCCTCGAACACGTCCTCGTGTTCGCTCTCCTGAACAGGTTGTGTGTCGTCCATAGCGGGTGCCCGGCTGGCTGGGTGTAAAAGGCATCGCCCAGCTCACGAACCGGTGGACGGGTCACGGCCCATCGGAGCCCTCGTTGCGCAGCCAGTGAGGGGAGACGGTGGTGAGGTAGTTGCGGAATCGAGGTGCCGGTAGCGATTCAGCAGCCCGCGACGAGCGGCCCTACTCGGTCTCGCCGTCGCCCTGCTCGGTCGTTCCATCGTCCTCGCCCACGACGGTTTCGTGGACCTGCACACCTTTCTCCGCGAGGTGGCGCATCTGCTGGCGGGCAAACTCCTCCTCCCGTGTGCCGTGCGTGGCGAGCACGACCACCTCCGCCCGTCCGACCGGGCGCATGGTTCGTCCGGCGCGCTGGGCCCCCTGCCGCCGGGACCCGCCCAGCCCGGAGGCGACGACAGCCAGTTCGGCGTCCGGGAGGTCGATGCCCTCGTCACCGACGCGGGAGACGACGATGGCGTCTCGCTCGCCCCGGCGGAACGCTTCGAACAGCGACTCGCGGCGGTGGTGGGGCGTCTCCCCGGAGATGAAGGGTGCGTCGATGGCGTCGGCGATGGCCTCGCCCTGGTCGAGGTAATCCACGAACACCAGCGCCTTGCCGTCGTGGTCGGCCAGGAGCCGCCGGGTTTCGGCGATCTTTCGGGGATTGGTGGCCGCGAGCACGTGGCGGTTGCGGCCCTCGGCGGTGGCCCACTCGTTTTCGGCCAACTCGTCGTCCCACGGGAGATAGCGCAGTTCGACCGCCGGTTCGGCGACGAAGCCGGCGTCGAACAGCTGGGACCAGTCGGTGCCCAGCGGCGGGCCGATGAGCGTGTATATCTCCGTCTCGTCGTCGCTCTCGCGGACCGGCGTCGCCGTCAGTCCGAGGCGGTGTTTGGCCTGTAGCGCCGTCGAGCGCCGGAACACCGGGGCGGGGACGTGGTGCGCTTCGTCGAAGACGACCAGTCCCCATCTCCGGTCGTCGAACAGCGACCGGTGGCGGTCCATCCCCGCAATCTGGTAGGTGGCGATGGTGACGGGCCGGAGCTGCTTGCTCCCGCCGTGGTACTCGCCGACGTCAGCGGGGTCGATATCCGTGTGCCGCAGCAGTTCCTGGCGCCACTGGCTCGCGAGCTCTCTTGACGGGACGAGAATCAGCGTCTCGCCGCCGACGCCCGCCAGCGCGCCGATGGCCGCGACGGTCTTCCCGGAGCCTGGCGGCCCGACCAGGACGCCCGCCTGTTTGTCGAGGAAGCTGTCGACCCACGACGCCTGGTACTCGCGGAGGTCAGTCGTGAGGTCCACGTCGACCGGGTCGCCCTGGTCGAGTTCCCGGTCGTCGACGACGGGGTAGCCTGCCTCGTAGAGCGTGCGCTTGATTTCGGCGATGGCGTCTTCGTTGACCCAGGCGTCCGTGTCGGAAATCGGGGCGCGAACGTGGTCCTCGTCAAGTTTCTCCAGCGCGACGTTGCCCATGAGTTCGTCCGTCGCCGCCGCGAGCACGGTGTAGCCCTCCTCGTGCGTGGTGAGCCTGAACCGGTTGGCGCGCTTCCACTGGCCCTCGACCCACGCCTCCAGCCCGTCGTACCGTCGCGGGAACGTCGCCCGCATGGTGAGCAGCAGCTCCGCGACGCCGTCGAACGGCGCGGCCCAGATGTCCTCGGGGCGGATGCGGTAGAGATAGCCGCGGGTCCCGGGCTCGGTCCCGGTGGTGTCCACGAGGTGGGCGAACTGCGAGAGGCGTGCCTGCGTGTACTGGGTCGGGCGGTCGACGACGATTTCCCGGCGTTCGGGAAACACGACGACGCGCTCGCGCGTGGCGAGTTCGCCCCACTCGGTCGGGTACCAGACGACGGGGTCGTTCTCGACGTCGACGCGCTCGACGACGCCGTCTTCGGCGAGCGATTCGAGCGCGTCGTCGGCTTCCGACTGCGAGCGGTCGAGGCGCCGTGCGAGTTCGTCCGCGGTGAGCAGCGGCCGGCCCTCGGCCTCGACGGCGTCGTAGAACTCCGCCAGCGAGAGGTCGCTCATTACCGGCACTAACGGGGGGAGGGGAATACGGCTTGCGACCCGTCAGTCCGAACAGCGCGCCCGGTCGAGCGCGGATTTTGACCGGAACCGGCCGCCACACTCGACACACTGGAGATGCCCGTTTCCGGGGCCGGACTGCACCGAGTGGCCGCAGATGGAGAACGGCCGCGGCACGTCGCGCGGACGGATGTGCGACGGGATATGCGTGTCGGCCTGTTCGGAGAGCGCCGTCCGGAGCTGGATGGTCTCCAGATCGGTGCGGTCCCAGCGCTCCGAGCGCCGGGCAGTGACGGGGTCCGCGAGTTCGGTCCACGCCGTCACGACGACTGGCGACCTGGTTTCGGTGTCACAGACGACGACAACCACGCGGACGCCGTCCTCGACCCGGGCGAATCGCCAGCCGTCGGTCGTGTTCCAGCGGAGCTGTCCCTCGCGAATGGCGGCGTCGACGCTCCCCACTGAGAGGTACCGGCCGCGCTGGGCGAGTCGCTCACGGAAATGTTCTGTGAGGGCATAGCGCCCCGGGTCACGGGACGGCGGGTCTTCGGGCCGGCGTCGCGCCGCCTCCCCACCGACGCCAGCGGCCGCCGACGGTCTCTCCCCGAGGCTCTCGGACGGCGTGCGGCCCGGCGCGCCCCGACCCTCGCCGTGGTCACGGGATGCCACACGCGGACTTGGCACTCCGGGGTTATGCCTTTTGTGCCGTGACGAATCGGCGGTCGGCCAACGAAACCGGAACAGACAGCCGTGCCTCTCGCTCTGTCACCCCCGCGACCCTCGTGTGCCGAGTCAGCCGAGCAGGCCGAGGCCCTCGATGCGCTCGACAATCTGCTCGACGGCCTCCCGTGCGTCCTGGGTCTCCTTCCCGCCGGTGATGACGATCTTTCCGGAGCCGAACAGGAGGATGACGACGTCCGGCTCGTCCATCCGGTAGACGAGTCCGGGGAACTGCTCCGGCTCGTACTCGACGTCCTCCAGCCCGAGTCCGATTGCGAGCGCGTTGAGGTTGAGGTTATGTCCCAGGTCTGCGCTGGAGACGATGTTCTGGACGGTGATGTCCGGGCTCTCCTCGACCGGAATGGTGAGGTCGCGGAGTTTCTCGAAGATGATGTCCAGCGCGTCGTGGACGTCCTCGATGCTCTTCGCGCCCGTGCAGACGATCTTCCCCGACCGGAAGATGAGGGCGGCGGCCTTGGGGCTCTGGGTCCGGTAGACCAGCCCCGGGAAGTTGTCCGGGTTGAAGTCCGCACCCGGGAGGTCCTCGGCGAGTGCTTCGAGGTCGAGCTCCTGCCCGATACCCGTCGATGCGACCACGTTCTGGATCTCGATGGATTCAGCCGGCGAACTCATTCTTCGTTTCCCGATGGTTCCCCCGCCCTTATAAACAGTTCCCTTATATACTCGCCGGTGCCCGCTTGCGGCCGCTCATAAGGCGGGTAGCCGGGTCCACTGCTGTTCGTGTGCCTCGGCATCAAGGCGGTGTGTACCACGGCGGGCGCTGCATCATCAGGGTTAAATACTCACTCCCCATCGATTAAGAACACGAAGTTCGGCCGGAGGGTCGCGCCGGCCAGCACCCGAGTTCGGGTCGCTCCGAAGCCCTTATGCGTACAGGGGCGTTCGGATGAGACACGTAGAGGGCGCCGGGGTCGCCCCCATTACGAGTGGGGTGTTTCGGTGTTCAGCGACGGATGAGGAATTCGCCCCCGTGGTCCGCCACAGGACGTGTTCTGATGTGAGCCTTGGTAGTTCGGTGTTCCCCGGTACGGCCGTGGGCACCGAACGGAAACCGATAGAAGACACAGCAAGAAGAGTGGTAACTTACGTTAGTAAGTCACCCGCCACCCACGTGCATTGTGCACGTACACATTCCGGTTGATCCTGCCGGAGGTCATTGCTATCGGGGTTCGATTTAGCCATGCTAGTCGTGCGGGTTGAGACCCGCGGCGTATAGCTCAGTAACACGTGGCCAAACTACCCTCCAGACGGGCACACCCTCGGGAAACTGAGGCCAACGCCCGATAGGCGTTGCCAGGTTGAGTCCGGCGACGCTGAAACGCTCCGGCGCTGACGGGACCTTCCGGTCCCGTTGCGCAACGAGACGCTTTGCGTCTCGTTAGCGCTGGAGGATGTGGCTGCGGCCGATTAGGTAGACGGTGGGGTAACGGCCCACCGTGCCGA
>CAYXXM010000083.1:0-8550 GCA_964469085.1 uncultured Haloferacaceae archaeon | reverse complement strand
CAGTTCGACCGGGGACGCGGGGTCGCTCACGTCGTGGCGCTTCACGCCGCCGCGGTACCACGAACTGTAGAGCACCCCGTCACGGAGTTCGCAGTTGTGGGCGGTCGTCCAGCGACCGTCGATGGTGGGGTCGACCGTCGGTGGCGGGTCGATTGTCGCAAGCTTCTCGGGCGACGAGGGCTCGGAGATGTCGAACAGGTCGATACCGCCGGGGCCGCCACCGACGGAGTCGGCGTCGGTCCCGGCCGTGGTCTCTGTATCCGTCGCGGTCTCCGCCGTCGACTCGCCCTCGGGCGGGGCTCGCGGCGTCGCCCACGCCTCGTGACCAACGGCGAGGAGGTCCCCGGCCTCGTCCACGGTCACGTAGTGGGAGTTTCCAGGGAGCGACGCCTGCTCGCTCCGGCTCCGGCCGCTGGCATCCGCGACGACCGCCTCGGCGCGCCGCCCGATGTGGGTGAGGACAGTCGGCGCCGCGGGGTCGCTCACGTCAAGCAGCCAGGTGCCGGCGTCCCAGTGGGCGAGATAGGCCACGTCATCCTGGACCCAGACGTCGTGCAGCACCCGCAGTGGGGCGGCGACGTCGTTCCACGCCTGGTCGTACTCGGTGAGTTGCCAGTCGCCGATTCGGGTCGGCGTCTGGCTGCCGACATCGATGATGTCGAGGCGAACCGCCCCCAGCCCGTTCGCGGTGAGATACGCCCGGTCACCGTCGAGGTAGCAGTTGTGAATCGGGTACTCGGTTTCGTAGAACGCCCGGCGCTCGGGCGCGGCCGGGTCGCTCACGTCGACGACCACCATTCCGGAAAGGTAGCTCCCGGGGCGGCCGTTTGCCGGGCCGACCACGAGCAGCGTGTCACCGGCCTGTTTCACGTCGTATATCCGGTCGAGTGGGCCGTCCTCGTGGCCGGCCAGCAGGTCACGCCGCTCGGCGAGCACCGTCGGCGCGGCCGGGTCCGAGAGGTCGATGATGGCGTAGCCGCTCGTCGCGGCGACGAACGCGGTGGTTCCGTCGGCCGAGACGACGGTTTCGGTCGCTCCCTCGACATCGACCCGACCCAGCGGGCCGTAGCCGGCGTCGGTCCGCGTGGCTGTCGGCGTTCCGTCACTGTCTGTCTCGCTCGGGGTGGGGTGAGCTGTGACACTGCCCGGAATGACGCTGCCGGTAGCGAGGCCGCCGGCCAGCAGTTGGAGGGCCTCGCGTCTGCGCATGGGAACACGTAGCTCCCCCGCCGGGAAAAAGGAGCGGTCGGCGGAGCCGCCCGGTCGACGGGTCAGTACTCCGGGAGCCGCCCCGAGCGGTCGCTGCCGGTCACGAACGGGAGTTCCACGCGCTCCGCTGGCAGTTCCTCGCCGGCGACGCGGACGGCCGACACGGCCTCGACGTCCCAGTCGACCAGCGCGAACGCGAGCGGCTCCTCGCGGGTTGGGCTCCACCGTGCCCGCGTCACCTCGCCCACCGCCGAGTCGCCCGCGAACACCGCTGCGCCGGCATCCGGGAGCGGGCCCCCAGTGTCGGCGTCTGGGTCTGCCGTGTCGGAGTCGGGGCCCGCAGTGTTGGTGTCAGTGGCCCGGGCGTCGACATCTCCGCCGACGGCCAGGCCGACGAGGCGACGACTGGGCCGGCCCTGGTTCTCCACGCGAGAGACGACTTCCTGCCCCACGTAGCAGCCCTTGTCGAAGTCCAGCGCGCTCCGCAGGCCGAGGACGTTCGGTATCTCGCCAGCGATCTCCGCGTCGAACAGTGGTGTCCCCGCCTCGAGGGTCAGCGTCTCGTAGGTCCGGTAGCCGAACGGAGCCGCGCCGTTGCCCCTGGAGAGCAGCGTCATCCAGACCTCGGGTGCGTCCTCGGCGGCACAGATGACCTCGTAGCTCTCCTCGCCCGCGGGCGCGTCGCCGGCGACGACGGAGACCCCCGCGTCGCCCATCGACCCGCGGACGAACGAGTACCGCCCCGTCGGCGCGCCTGCCTGGTGCAGCACTGACGCCACCTTCTCCGTCGCCATTGGCCCGTGGACGCCGAAGACGCCGAACTCCTCGGTCGCCTCACGGAGTTCAACGTCCTGAATGAACACCTTGTCCGACCACTCCTCGACGAGTGCTTCGGCACGGGCCGGCGGGGTGAACAGCAGCAGGTGCTCGCCCGCGTTGTAGACGAACAGCTCGGTTTCGACCCCGCCCTGTGGTTCGAGCAACAGGGCGTAGGAGCCCTCGCCGTCGTCGTCGGGCACCCGGTTAGTGAGCGCGTTGTCGACGAACTCGACGGCGTCGTCGCCGGTGACGACGACGACGCCGTAGCCCATCTCGATGACGCCGACGCCGTTCCGCACGGCGCCGACGGCGCGGGCGGGCCGACCGTACTCCTCGACGATTTCGCGGCCGCCGCGCTCGCCGAACGTGGCGCCGTGGTCCGCGTGGCTCCCGCCAACCAGAGTCATGGGCGCACGTAGCGGGCCGACGGGAAAAACACCGCCGGTCGCGGCGGCTCAGAGGCCGAGTCGGTCGCGGATGGCGTCAAGCACGCTCGGCTCCTCGGACGGCGGGTTCTCGGGGTCGATAACCACCTCGTCGGCCGGGTAGATGACCGCCCGGTCGTCGTCATGTTCGACTTCGATGAGCCCTGCCTGTTTCAGGTCGCCCAGCGCAGGTTCCAGTCGGTCGATGTCGGCGTCGACAGCCGCTCGCAGTTCGAACACCGTCATTCCCTCGTCGGCACGGTCGGCGAGCGCAGAGAGCACGCCGAGTTCGACCTCGTCCCGGTCGCGGTGCTCTGGACGGATGGCCATACCCGCCAATCGGACGGCAACCATCTTACCTCTACCGCCGACGCGACGCAGGGCGGAGCATCCGGGCGCCTCGGCCGTTCCGTAATGGGGCAGACGACTCGTTCGGGTGTGCCGACACGTCGCGGCGCCGTCGCTGGCAGCAAGGGGGCGTCGTAGCGGGGTATTTTTAGTCTCGGGCCATCTATTCCGGATAATGGGACTCAGGTGTCTGCTCGGGCACGACTTCGGCGAACCCGAAACCGAGCGCAAACGGAACGAGGACGGAAACGAGGTGGTCGTCACCGTCAGGGAAGTGAAAACCTGCGACCGCTGTGGCGAGAAGCAGGTCGTCAGCGAGAACAAGGAGATCAAATCCATCGACCAGCTTCGCGAAACGGTGAACGTCGGTGAGCCCACGACGGGGGACTCGTCGGTCGGCGGCGCCGACGAGTCCGACGGGTTCGGCCTGGGCAGCGATGCCGCCGGACTGGGCGAGGACTCGCCGAGTGCCGGTATCGGCGACGATTCGGGGCCTGGAGACGACTCACCGAGTACCGGTATCGGCGGTGAGGACTCCGTCAGTTCGGGACTGGGTACCGGGGCATCCACGGACACGTCGTCATCGAACGATGCCGCAGAGCAGTGGCAGGCCGAGGAGCTGACGCCCGATAGCGACGACGAGGAGACGGCGCCGGACGCGGACGACGATGACGACCTCGGCGTCGCCGAACTCATCGAGAGCGCGGAGCAAGGCGACGATATGCTCCAGCCCGACGAAGACGAACCCACGCCCCAACCACCTTCCGAAGCGGACGCCGACCAGCAGTCCCTCGACGAGTCCAGCGAACCGGACGCGAGCGAGGAGGACGCGGTCATCCTCGACGACGATATCTCCCCCGAGGCGGGCCGCGAACAGTGGGACGAGCAGGCCGCCCCCGAGGAGGTTCCGGGTCGAGAGGACATCCAGCCCGAACCGGACGAGGATGAGGACGCCATCATCATTGACGAGTCGGATCCCGACGAGCCGGACCGTGACGAACCGTCCGAACCGGAGCCCGAAGCTCCCGACGCCGGTCCAACGGAACCGGAGCCTGAGAGTCCGGACGTCGAGCAGACTGAACCGGAGCCTGAAGCCCCCGACGCCGGGGAGACCGAACCGGTACCTGAACCCCCCGACGTCGAGCAGACCGAACCGGAACCCGATAGCTCGACCACGGAGCCCTCCGATGTGTCGCATACAGCCGTCGAGGACGAGGACGCCATCATCATGGGCGGTGAGGAAGAGGAGGAGCCTGTCCAGAGCGAACTCGACGACGCGGTGCCCGAACCGACGGACGAACCGGGCGGCACGAGTGAGCCAGCGGCCGACGAGCCCGACGGCGCCCATAGCCCGTGGCCCGAAACACCCGAGGAAGACGCCGGCCACGACGCCACCGCGCCGGACGGCGAACCCGCGGATATCGACTTCGGGGGCTCCATTACGCCCGAAGAGGCGGAGAACGAGCGCAACGGCGCCGCGGAGAGTGCGAGCCAACCCGACGATTCCCAGCCCAGCGACGGCCCGTCCGAGCCCGCCGCCGAGTCCTCACCCACGCAGAGCGCGCCCGAGCCGAACATCAACCTCGAACGGTCGCGACGCGAGGCGAAACTCGAGTACTACTGCTCGGAGTGCGGACTGACTCGCGAGGTCGGCAACTCCTCGATGCGCGCCGGCGACATCTGTCCGGACTGCCGGCAGGGCTACATCAGCGAACAGCAGAAATCCGACTGACCGTCGGTCGGACCCGCAACAGGTAAAACGGGACGCTCGCAATATCACATCCATGAAGGAGTACAAGATGCGACGGGGGGAGACGCTCGAAGACCGCATCCCGGACATGGAGTCAACCGTCGAGGAGTACTTCGGCGAGATCACGGGGACTGAGGAGTACAAGGGCAACGATCTCTACGTCGTTGGCGAGCCCGATAACCCAGTGTTCACACGCATTGTTGCCGGTACCTCGGCGTATTCAAGCAAGAAGGACAAGATCGCCGTCCACTTCGAGGAGCGCGACCCGACCGAGCTGGATCCGGACCAGCTGGAGGCCGCGGGCGAGGCCGTCGACAAGAAGAACTCGTTCCTGAAAGAGGCGACCGGCCGCGACGCCAAATCCCGCCGGGAGTCGCTCAAACGGGAAGTCGAGGACGAGGCGCCGGATTACTAGATCGATTCGGGCAGCCAGCCGCCGTCGATTTCGATGTTCTCACCCGAAACGTAGTCGCTGTCCGCGCGGCAGAAAAACAGCGCCGCGTTCGCCACATCCTCCACTGTCGCCCAGCGGTCCCGGGGCGCATCTTCGGGGAACGCGTCGCTGGTCTCGACGACGTACGGCGAGACGGCGTTGACCGTCACGCCGTCGGCCTGGGTCTCGGCGGCGAGCATCCGCGTGAACATCAACACGCCCGTTTTCGCGACGAAGTACGGGAAGTTCACCGGCCCCGTCAACGCCTTCTCGCTGCCGGCGTAGCCGACGTTGACCATCCGCCCCCAGCCCGATTCGCGCATCCCCGGAAGCGCCCGCTTCGAACAGAGCATCGTCGCGGTCAGATTCGTCGCGAGCACGCGGTTCCACGTCCCGATGTCGATGTCCGCCCAGTGGGTCGGGGCGAAATCGCCCACGTTGTTGACGAGGATATCTACCGAACCCAGTTCGGCCTCGACTGCGTCGAACACGCCGTCCACACCCGCGGGGGTGGTTACGTCGCCCTGCACAGTCGTCGATCGGGTCCCGAGCGCCGCGGCGTCTGCCGCGGTATCGGCGGCGGCGTCGCCACTCGAGTAGTAGTGGACCGCGACGTCAGCGCCGCGGTCGGCGAGCGCGAGCAGGATGCCCCGGCCGAGTCCGTTGGCACTCCCGGTCACGAGAGCGGTTCGTCCGGTCAGGTCGACGTCCTCCATACTCTCCTGTCGGTGTCGAACCCCAAGCGGGTTTCGCCCGAACGGGTCACCTGGCGGGACCCCCCAGATCGACCGCCGGGGTCCCGGCGAGGCGGCTGCGCGGGGGTCAGGGAAGGTAGCTCCGAAGGTGCTCCGCGGAGAACAGCGTCGTGGGCTGGTCCATGTGGACGCCGATCTCGCCGGAGGTGACCAACAGGCCGAGCTTCTGGAGCGGTGCCGGCAGCGAGTAGGCTCGGCGGAGCCAGTGGCCCAGCTGGATTTCCCGACCCAGTTCCTCGCGCCAGGCACGTTCGTAGGCCGAGAGCGTCGCCGGGTCGTCCGGATCGATGCTCCGGACCGCGTTCTCCGCCGAGCGCATCCCGTAGAGGATACCGCCGCCGGTGAAGGGTTTCGTCTGTGCGGCGGCGTCGCCGACGAGGAACACCCGATTGGACGTGACCGACTCCGGCGGGCCGATGGGGATCGCACCAGAGCAGAACCTGTCGATTTCCGCGTCGTAGGCCCCGGTGAGGTCGTCGAAGCGGGCGCGAACGTCCCGCTCCTGGTCCGGGCGGGCCGCCAGGCCGTACTCGACGCCGGCCTCTCCCCGGGGGATGCGCCAGGCGAAGAAACTGGGGACCGTCAGGTGGACGTCGACGTAGTCGTCGTGGTCCGGCTCGGGGTCGAATCCGAGCACGCCGTGGAGTTTCTCCCGTGGTTCGGGTAAGCCGACGGCTCGACGGACGCGGGAAACCGGACCGTCACAGCCGGCCACCAGCTTCGCCTCGACGGTGAAGCTCTCCGCCTCGGCGGGCGAGACGGTGAGTTCGACGTGCTCCGGTCCCTCGTCGATTTCCGTGACGGTGTGATGTTCGTGAACCGCCGCACCGGCGTCCCGAGCCGCATCGGCGAGGATGCGGTCCAGCTGCTCCCGGTCGATGACGTTCGACACTGGTTCGTCCTTGTAGAATCGGTACTCTCGGCTCCCCGGCCCCCCAGCGTGAAACCGCGCGCCGTACACCTCGTTCTGGAGCAGTTGCGCCCGTGCTCCCTCGGGCGTGTACTCCCAGATGTCCCGCGAAACGTGGCCCGAGCAGGCCAGCGGCGTGCCGACCTGGCCCTGCTCGAAGGCGACAACGTCGTAGCCGGCCTCGGCGGCCCGGCGGGCAACCCGGGCTCCCGCGGGTCCGACGCCGACGACGGCGATGTCGTACATACCCGACCCTTCCGGGGCCGGAGACATATGCCTCGTGGTTGATGGCTGACAGCCGACGCGCTCCCACAGACAGACCGGTGCGTCGGGCTCCCGCCCAGTGCGGCCTGCTCGGCTGGTCAGGTCACGCAGGGGGTGGTCCCGCTCTGGTACTTGAACTCCTGGGTGGCTCAGTGGAGTAGCTCCAGTCCGCGGCAGGTCTGGTCGGTGAAGCGCTCGGGCCAGTCAACCGCGATTGCGGTCCAGGAGTCCCCGCCGTCGGTGGTTCGAAAGAGCCCGTGGTTGTTGCCCGCCCAGAACTCGCCAGTCGTCTCGCCGGCGCTGAGGACGCATCGGAGAGCGCCCGCGCCCGTCGGAACCCCGCAATCGTCGAGGCGCTCCCAGTCGCCACCGTGGTTGCGGTAGAGATAGGCCTCACCCGGTGACCGGTGGGCGTCGCCGGCGCCCGACGCCGCGGACATGACCACCCGCTTCGGGCCGTCGTCTGGAGCCTCGACGGCGACACTCCAGCAGTAGGTGTGGTCGAGGCCGTCCTGCGGGTACGTCCACGTGTCGCCGTAGTCCGTCGTTTCGGCGTAGCCGTCGCCCGCGGCGACCCACGCGTGGCCCGGGCGGGCGGGATGGGTGGCAATGGTGTGGTTGTCGATGCGGGAGCCCTGCACACGGTCTTCCCACGTCGCCCCGTCCTCGTCGAGGTGCCCGCGGACGAGCGCGCCAGCCTCGATGCCGACGTAGAGCAGGCCCGGGTCGGTCGGGGCGGGTGCAATCCACCGCGCATGGTGGGTGTGCGGGCGCGGCGGGAACGACCAGTCACCGGCTGAGGGGAGGTCCGTCAGCCCGTCGAGGCGCTCCCAGTTATCGCCGCCGTCGTGGCTCCGATAGACGGCGCTGGGCTCAGTTCCCGCATACAGCGTGGCAGTATCGTGGGGCGCGACCGAGAGCGACATCACCGCGGATTCGTCGATGCCCTCGAGACGCGTCCAACTCGCGCCGCCGTCTGTCGAGCGCAGGAGTCCGGACTCGAACGTGCCAACGAAGAGGTACTCGTCGGTGCCGACGACGCATTCGGGTCGATAGCCGTCGAGGCGGATTCGCGCGCTCGGCTCCCCGGTTGCGTCATCGACGACGAGGAGCGCGTCCTCGTACGCGACGTAGCAGGTTGTCATTGGCAGGATGAGGTGCTGGGTGAGCGAAAAAGGTAGCGCCGGTGTCAGGCCGCCGTCTCGGTCGGGGTGTCGGACTCGTCGTGGCCCTCCTGATGGTCCGCCTGGGACTCGTAGGTCAGTCCAATCAGGTACCATTCGCCCGCATACTGATAGAGGCCGCCGACGTCCTCGCCGCACTGGCGGGTGAGCATGTTCGAAATCTCCGTTCCGGTCTCTTCGGTGACTCCCGTGACGATGCGCTCGCCGTCCGCTGCGTCGGCGAGCGTGTCGAGCGGCCGCTGCAGTTCCGGGAGTTCTTCGACCGGCCCGGTCTGGAGCGTGCATGTTACGTCCGTCTCGTCGCCGCTGGCGGCGATGACCTTCATCGTGATCGGCGGTTCCCAGAGCGGGTTGAGGCGGGCGACGTCCTCGTCCGTACAGCCAGCGAGGCCGGCCAGGCTCACCGTCGCGCCAGCAGCGAGCAGGCTCCGCCGCGAAACCGGTGGCTCCGTC